>NZ_DAXETW010000170.1:0-22706 GCF_051155795.1 Longibacter sp. | reverse complement strand
AGAAAACGCGGGCCCCGAGATTCCCCCGGAGCCCGCGCGTTGACGGTCTTACGCGAATGTGCACCGCACCGACGAAAATAACCCCACGTTTACGGCAGCGAGATCGTGACGTCGATCCGCCGATTCTGGGCGCGGCCCTGCTCCGTCTCGTTGCTCGCCAGCGGGCGCGACTCGCCGTACCCCACGGACTTGATCTGGTTCGGCTTGAGCACGCTCATGTTGGCCATGAGGTATTCCTGCACGGCCGTGGCCCGCTGTTCGCTGAGGCGCTGGTTCGATGCGTCGTTTCCACGGGAATCCGTGTGGCCCGCCACGGTAATAGGCGCATCCGGGAACTCGCGAAGCACCTGCTGGAGCTTGGTCAGCAGACCAAAGTTGGCCGGCTGGATCTCCGAGGAGCCAACCGGAAAGTTCAGTCCGTACATCCGCACGATCAGTTCGTCGCCGCGGAGAACCACTTCTGCCTCGTTGTCGCCGAAGATGCCGCGGGCGCGTTCGAGGGTGCGTTCCCGCTCTTGGCGCTGGCGAAGCTCAGCGCTGACTTCTTGCTCGCGCTCCTCGAGCTCTGCCAGACGCGCATCCATGGAGTCAACCTTCGCAAGGAGACGACGAATCTCTCGCTGCCGGTCAGCAAGCGTGCTCTGCAGGTTCTCACGGTCGGCGTAAACGCTCTGGATGGCGGCATTCATTTCTTCTGCCACCGGCTCGAAGCCCTGTGAGAATGTTGCATCCAGGTTGAGCGTCTCGAGCACAGGCATCATGGCATTCTCCATCTGCAGACGTACCTCCTCGAATCGAACCTCCACATCGTCGTCCACGCGTTGCGCCTGCTGGCTGATGTCGCGCGCGTGGATATACTGATCCGTGGCTTCTTCCGCCACATCGCGTGCGCTGGAGCGGTCATACCGGTCGCCTTCCAGACGCTGCTCGGCTTGCTGTAGCTTGGACTGAGCGTCGCGGAACGTCTTCGTCGCCCATTCTTCCGCTTCGACGGCCCGCGCTCTCGACCGCGCATCACGAGCCCGCCCGAGAACGTCGGCGCGGATGGCCGTGAGTTCTGCCCGCCGGTAGAGCTGCGTCGACTCCCGCGCCTTGTCGCGGGCATCGTTTTGATCGCCCTTCTCAATTTCGCGGCCGGCCTCTTCCATCACCTCCTGCGCCTCCATCCATTGCTCCTTGGCAAACTCCGGGGCGCGGGCCGCCAGTGCATCGGAGCGAGCCGCAATCGCATCTTCCAGGATCACGTTGCCGATGTCCTGTAGCTTCTCGGCTTCGTTGAGGCTGGCCTGACCCTCCTGGACGGCCTCGCGAATGTCGGCGATCTTGTCACCCTCCCGGAGCTTCTCCCGCGCATCATTTAGCTGATCGCGGGCCTCCCGAAAAGCTCTCGGAGCGATCAGGTTGAGATGGTTGGAGCGGGCATTCTCCATCCGCGTGTTCAGGGCCTCAACTTCGTCGTCGATGTTCTGAGCGGAGGCGCCCCCGAACGGGACGATCAGCGCAAGGAGGATGAGAACAGCGGTTCTTCGTAACAGTCGGTGCATGGCATGAGAGACAAAGAGAGAGCATGGCGAGCGGAGCAGCGTGGCGGGAAGACGTAGGGTCTTCCACCGACGCATGCCCGACAAAAAGAGTACACGTCACAGAAATGAACTACAACCAGCATACAATCATCGCACGGATCGACACAGGATATTCCCGCGCACGACGTTCTTCACTGTCGCCAACCCGTCGCACAAGCGGTATCCGGGTCTACACCTGCCACTCGTTCTCTTCTTTCGTCGTCGACATGTCGACGGGAACGGGGTAGTCGGCGGTGAAGCAGGCGTTGCAGTATCCGTTCGACTGTTTGTTTGCGCCGTGAACCGCCTTCATTAATCCGTCGACGGAGAGGTAGGCCAGCGAGTCAACGCCAAGCCATTCGCCGATCTCGTCGACCCGGTCAAACTGATTGGCGAGCAGCTCGCTCTTGTTGGGAAAGTCCATGCCATAGAAGCACGGACTCACGACTGGAGGGGCCGATACGCGGAAGTGAACGCTCTTCGCTCCAGATTCGCGGAGCATGCTGACGAGGTAGCGAGCCGTCGTTCCCCGCACAATCGAATCGTCCATGACGATCACCGTTCGGTCGCGAAGCAGGCCCTCCACCGTGTTGAACTTACAGCGGACCTTCATCTCGCGGCGGTCCTGTCCTGGAGCGATGAATGTGCGTCCAACGTAGTGATTTCGGATCAGGCCGAGCTCGAAGCGGCAGCGCAGGCCCATCTTCTGGCATTCCATGGCGTATCCCAGCGTCGACGTGTTGGCCGAGTCAGGGACGGGGATGACGATCGGTGTTTTCTCGTCCTCCGGCACCTCCGGCACCGGTGCCTCCCGCGCCAGCTCCTCCCCGATACGTCGCCGGACCTTGTCAACCATTTCCCCGAAAATCTTGGAGTCGGGACGAGAGAAATAGACGTATTCGAAGACACACTGGCTAACGCCGTGCTTCGAAGGGATGCGGTAGCTGTCGAAGTCGCCGCCGTTGGCGCACCCCTTGCGGTCGATCACGAGGATCTCGCCGGGTTCGATGTCGCGGACGTACTCGGCACCGATCATGTCGAATGCGCACGTCTCGCTCGCCACGAAGTACGCGGCGCCGCCGTCCTGGTCCGGATCGCCGAGGCGTCCGAGAGCGAGTGGGCGGAAGCCGTTGGCATCACGAACCGCGATCAGATGGTCGTCTGTCAGCAGGACGAGCGAGTAGGCGCCTTCGATCTGCTCCAGCGCGTCGCGAATCTGGTCGAGGTGGGTGTCGGCGCTGCTCTGGCTCGTCAGGTGGAGGATCAGCTCCGAATCGCTCGTCGTCTGGAAGAGGGTCCCTTTTTCCCGAAACCGATGGCGCAGCTTGCGCGCGTTACTCAGGTTCCCGTTGTGGGCGAGGCCAAGGTTGCCGTTCCGGTGATGCACCACGAACGGCTGAATGTTCGACCGATTCGTGGACGCGCCGCTCGTTGAATAGCGGTTGTGCCCGATTGCCGAACCGCCAAGCAGCTGCGTCTCGAAAATGGCCGGGTCGTCAAAGACGTCCAGCACCAGACCGAAGTCCTTGTGCGACGGCATCACCGGCTGCTGCATTTGCTCGTCGAACGTGCTGGTGACGATCCCCGAAGATTCCTGCCCGCGGTGTTGCAGCGCGTGCAGACCGTAGTAGGTGTGTCGGGCGGCTTCGGGGTCGTTGAATGCGCCAAAAATGCCGCACTCTTCTTGGACCTTGTAATCGCTCATGAGGAGGAACGGAGGGATCCGGGCGGGGGACGGAAGACGAACACCGGCAATGGCGACCGCCGATCGGGGGGCCAGAACCGTGGTGGCGGACCAGCGGATGCTACAGTATATTGGAAACCGGAGGTTAAACGGGAATGATCCCGGATTAACGGCCCGTGTCCGATTCGTTTCTCTTGAGAATGCGCGGTGGCGATGCGGCCACGGCACCGGTCACAGGAGAACGACCACGACGCCGAGCGCGATGCCAACCGCGTCGGCCACGAGATCTCGTGTGCTGAAGAAGGCCGTCGGTCCTGCGTAGCGGTCGTACACCTCCTTTGCGATGCCGACCGTGGCAGCCGTGGCCGCAGACACGGGGAGGGCGTCCGTTTCGGCCCAGTGGGCCTTTGCCACCAGGACGTACTGCGTCGACAGCGTCAGGAGCAGGCTCCCGCCGACGTGCTTTGCCTTGTCCATCCCGAGCCATGGATCGGCCGGTGGGGCGTCGGGTGCGGGGGGCCGGAAGGCATCGCTTCCGCCGACCGGCGTCGCCGCTACGGACGCGCCGGTCTCGATGGGCGCCGTGGGCTGCGCGTGAGCGGGAACGTCCGCGAAAAAAGCGAACAGACACACGAAGCAAGCAACGCGTAGTGCAGCGGGCGGGATCCTATCGGAGAACGGTCGGAGCATGAACCCATCGGGGACGCTCATCCGAACAGGTTGATGACCTGCTCGATCAAGTTAATCCCGACGATGTTCGCGAGGATGATGAGGATGAAGAGCGGGCAGATGTACTTCAGGAAAACGCTCCACGATTTGGCGAGCGTGCCCCGGAAGGTGTCGCCCGAGCCCTGCTGCAGTTCGTCGATCGCCTGCTCACTTCCCCAGACCCATCCGACGAAGATGCTCAGGAGCAGTGCGCCCATGCCGAGGGACATGTTGCCCCAGACGAAGTCCATGAGGTCGAGGAAGCTCGGGTTTTGCCCGACGATGTTGTTGCTGACAAGCCACGACATGTCGCTGAGCCAGCTGACCGCGCCGTTTGCGAGAGCGGACGGCACGCCGAAGGCGAACGTGAATCCGCCGACCAGCCACGCGGCTTTCTTCCGGTTGAAGGACGTTTCATCGACGAAATAGGAGACGACGACCTCGAGCAGCGAGACGGTCGACGTCAGCGCCGCGATGGAAAGGAGGATGAAGAAGACCGCTCCGATGAATCCGCCGAGCGGCATGGCTTCGAACACCTGCGGCAGCACGACGAAGATGAGGGCCGGTCCTTCGTCCGGGGTGGCGCCCATTGCGAACACGGCCGGGAAAATCATGAGGCCGGCCATGAGAGCGATCGCCGTGTCGAAGAGCGCCACGTAGCCACCGGACACGAGCAGATTCTCCCGCTTCGGCAGGTATGAGCCGTACGTGATCATCGCACCCATTCCGAGGCTCAGAGAGAAAAACGCCTGTCCCAGCGCCTCGACGATGACCGCGCCGTCGATTTTCGAGAAGTCCGGATTCAGGTAGAAGTCGAGTCCGGCGCCGGCGCCCGGGAGCGTAACCGAGCGAAAGATCACGACGAGCATCAGCACCAGCAGGATCGGCATCAGGACCTTGGCCCAGCGCTCGATCCCCTGCTCGACGCCGCCGACGACCACGCCGATGGTGATGAGCATGAAGAGCGCGAGCAGCGGGATGACCGCGGATGGGTCGGCGATGAAGTTCGTGAAGTACTGCCCCGCATCGACCGCGGGGGCAAAGACGTCCTTGAAGATGTATCCGACCGCCCACCCGGCGATGACGCCGTAGTAGCTCAGGATGAAGACGCCCGTCAGCACGCACAGGCCGCCCACGAGGGACCACGGACCTTTCTCCTTGATCGCCTTGATCGCCCCGACGGGGTTTTTCTGGCTGTTCCGCCCGAGGGATAGTTCGGCAAACAGGTACGGGAGGCAGATGAAGGCGATGCAGGCCAGATAGAGGATGACAAAGGCAGCGCCGCCGTTTTCACCGGTCTTGAAGGGAAAGCGCCAGATGTTTCCCAGACCGATCGCGGAGCCGGCGGCGGCGAGAACAAAACCGATGCGGGAGCCCCACTGTTCGCGTTCTGCGGTGGGTGTTGCCATGTTGGTAGAGGGTCGGGTCGAGACCGAAACGGGCAGAGAGAGGGCGGGCCGGACAGGGCCAGAAGAACGATGCCGGCACGTCTCACCGGCGACGCTCGGGGACGAGCGTCGAGTGTGTCGCGCGGCACGGGACGATGCCATCCGACCGGCCGGTACGGGACGAGCACCGATCTGGATGTGATGCGGAAGCGAAGATAATAGGCCGACCCCGGTATCGCAATGTACCGCCCCCACAGGGCGGGCGCATGTTGCGAGAAAAAACGTTCAAATCGAGCAGGTGCCGTGCCGCGGCGGACTGTCAAGATCGGAAGTCCCGGACAGAAACGGCAACCCTGGACGTAATCCGACCCACAAATCACGACTCACAAACCCCTCTCACCTGTCCCCGCCCATCCGTCCAAGATGCGTGTCCCGGAACCCGGAGGCTCGTTTCAGACCGAGTGCGAGGGCCCGGTCAAAGCCGATGTGGGCAATCCAGATGAGGGTGATCGAGCCGATCAGCGAGGCGTACTCGGCGGCCGTTGCGCGGAAGGCGAAGGCGCCCCCGGCGACGATGAGAGGTGTCACGTAGGTGTGGGCCGCGTTGTACGTCCAGGCGCCGAGGCGCGGTGAGGCGAGATAGCCGAGCATCCCGAGATCTGGCAGCAGAAAGAGCCCCGCAAATAGCCACCAGGACGCGCCGTACTGAGAGTAGATGCCCAAAGCTACCAGAAGTACCGCAAGACCTTCCAGTCGCAACAGCGTGTTTTCGTTCATGGAAGAGGGTGAGGTTCGGGGCGTGAGGTGCGGGTAATCGTCCGCCAGAATCGGTTGGAATGGCCGAGTCGACGACAATCACTGTCTATCGGCCGGACGAGAGCGAAGAGATCGATCGCGATTCGTTTGCTTATTTCGGAAAGAGCATCCCGATCGGCGGCCCCTCTTGACCACGACGATTGAGCATTCACCTTTTCTGGCTAATAGCCCCCGCGCGGCTCACGATCCCGCCTTTACGAGTTAGACGCAGGCGAACGCGTTCTGCGCCGAGCGTTTCGAGGATGCAGGCCGAACTATGAAGATCCTAAGGCCGCGGAGTGTGCGGAGTGGTTTGTCAGGGACGTGCTCGCGTGCCGGTGGCAGACGTTCGGGCTCGAGCGTCTCGTCATCTTCAAGTGTACGGTAAGTAGGCAGTCGAGCAAAGAAGTCGAGTTACCAGAGAGTCGGATGGGCATTGCCATTCGGTGGCGAAGCCCGCACTTGATGATTTAATTCGTCATCCCACACTCCTCGCACTCCAAACCTCAGATCCCGGAGGCGATGAGCAGCTCAATGTCCCGGTAGTTCATGCCGAACATCGTCGCCAGGCTTTTCTTCGTGAGGTGCTGGCGGTAGACGTACGTGCCGCTCCGCAGGCCCTCGTCGTGCCACAATGCCTCGTTGATCGAACCGCATTCCCCGATGCGGATGAGGTAGGGCACGAGCACGTGCGTGAGTGCATAGCTCGCCGTTCGCGCGACGTTCGACGGCATGTTCGGAACGCAGTAGTGAATGACGTCCTTCTCCCGAAAGACGGGGTCCGAGTGGGTCGTGGGGCGCGACGTCTCGACGCACCCGCCCTGATCCATCACCGCATCCACGATCACGCCGCCGGCTGCCATGTCGGCCACCATGTCCTCGGTGACGAGCATCGGCGATCGCTGGCCGTCGGACATCATCGCCCCGATCACGACGTCTGCCGACCGGACCGCCTGCCGGATGTACTGTTCGCTCGCCATGGCCGTCGTGATGCGCCGGTCGAGGTAGTGCTCCAGCGACCGAAGCGAACCCAGCTCCGTGTCCAGCACGATCACGTGCGCCCCATATCCGAGCGCCGTGCGCGCTGCCCATTCGCCGACAACGCCCGCTCCGAGGATGACGACCGTCGCCGGAGGGACCCCGGAGATGCCGCCAAGCATGACCCCCTTCCCGCCCTCGTTACTTTCGAGGTAGCGACCGGCGATCTGAATGGCCATCGATCCGGTGATTTCGTGCATCATTCGGACCAGCGGCAACGTGCCGTCGGGGTCGCGAATGAATTCAAAGCCGATACCGGAGATCTTAAGCCGCATCAGGTGATGGAGAAACTCGGCCGTCGTCCCTCCGAGATTCAGCGCAGAAATCAGGATCTGCCGCTCCCGCAGGTAGTCGAGCTCGTCCCCGTCCGGTGGGCCGACTTTCGCGACCAGATCACACTGCGCGTACAGGTCCCCGGGGTCATCGACCAGCATTGCCCCGGCCTCCGCATATTCGTCGTTCCGAAAGTGTGCCTGGTCGCCCGCTCCTTCCTCCACGTAGACGTCATGCCCGTTGGCGACGAGCGTCACCACGCCGCTCGGAGCAATCGCCACCCGACGCTCTTCGTTTGCGACTTCACGCGGGACACCGATACGAAGGGCTTCGTGCTCTTCACCCTTCTTCAGGGGCTTTTCCATGGTCATCAGACCACCTTTCTCACGGGTAAAGCCCTGAAGAGACGGAATTTCCATAAGGACAAAGGGGATTGCTACGGACACGCGCCGTCCGGGGGCAAAGACGCTCACCGGGCGCGGGCGAAAGCGGACTGGGGACAGTGCAAAAGTATACGATACAACGGTCGCTTTTGCACATGGCCGGATGGACACCGGATGAAGGTTGCCCGAGGCGCGTGATACGCTCTGCACGTCGCCTCGCGTGTGTGCCCCTGCAAACGATCAGGGACCGGGGGCTGGATGCCCCCGGCAGCACCTTGCGTCGCGGTCTACCTTCCGTCGTATTTCGCCATCGCCCTACCGCTCATCCTCCTACCCACTCGTAGACGAGAATACCGGACGCGACGGCCACGTTGAGCGACTCGGCGCCGTGCCGCTCCGGTGCCCCCGGAATGGCCACGGGCTCGGTCAGACGGTCGAGCACCGCGGCGCTGAGTCCGTGGGCTTCGCTACCGAGGACGAGGGCCGATGGCTGATCGGGCTGCCAGTCGGCAGCGCGGGTCCCGTACAAGTCCGCGCCGTAAACAGGGAGGCTGGCCGACCGGCAGGCGTCCAGAGCACCGCCCAGATCGTCGGTCCGGGCGAGCGACAGGTCCCAGTGTCCGCCCATCCCCGCCCGCATTACCTTCGGCCCGTACAGTCCGGCCGTGCCCGGACCGGCCACGACGGCCGTAACTCCGAACCAGGCCGCCGTGCGGATGATCGTGCCAACGTTGCCGGGATCCTGGACGCCGTCAAGGCCCAGCAGAAATCCACCGCCCTTCACCTGGTCGACGATCGCGCGCACGCCGGAGTACCTGCGCTTGACGACAGCCAGAACGCCCTGCGGGGAGGCAACCCCGGAGAGTTCCTGCATCACGTCGGCTTCTGTCGTCCAGAGCGTCGGACCCGGAGCGGACGGTGCATCGGCATCGGTTACAAAGCCGCCTTCGGTTAGCACCTCGACCACGCTGTCGTTCCGCATCGCCTCGTCGGTCACCACCACGTCGGTCACCGGCGCACCGGCGTCGAGCGCCGACGTTACCGCACGCAGACCCTCTATAATCGTTTGCCCGTGCTTCCGGCGAAACTTCCGTCGCTGCAGCGATGCGACGTCTTTCCGGCGACGGTTGGAGAGGGGGTGTGCTGGGAGATCGGGCACGGGCACGGACGGATTGACGGGGGAGAGGCAACGGCGATGCTCCAGCACGGCGGCACGTGACGCGTGAAGAATCGTGGGAACGAAGTCCGATTCGTCCACCACCGCGGCGTACCCGGCAACCCGCAGACCGTACAAACGTTCAGCGCTTCCCTTTGCAGCAAGGCGACCGGACGCCGATGATGCCGTGCCGTATGAATCGCTTGTCGCGTTGGACTCTTTTTCGCGACGTTTCCTCGTCGCAGGGTTCGATTTTCTCCGGTCCAGTCATCACCTTATCACACGACGTGCCCCTGCCCGTCGGCCCACATTCTGTGACCGGGCCCGGAGAACTGGAAGCGGTTCCGAATCGGCGCGTCCCTTCGCATGCCACACGCTTGACCCGAGTTTCTCATGCCTTTCAAGTACGACGTGTACGACCGCTCCATTTATCGTGAGCCGGCCCCCATTGATCGCGACAATCCGTTCCAGGCCATGATGGAGCGGTTCGATATCGCGGCCGAGATTCTGGAGCTCAATCCGGGCTTCTACGAGTACCTCTACCGCCCTGCACGCGTCCATATCACATCGATCCCGGTCGTGATGGACACCGGCCACATCAAGGTCTTCGAGGGATACCGGGTGATTCACAACGACGTGCTCGGCCCGAGCAAGGGCGGCATCCGGTATGCACCGGACGTAAATCTGAACGAAGTGAAGGCGCTCGCCGCGTGGATGACGTGGAAATGCGCGGTCGTCGACGTTCCGTTCGGCGGGGCCAAGGGCGGTGTCGTCTGCGACCCGTCGGAGATGAGCCCGGGTGAGCTTGAGCGCATGACCCGCCGGTACACCGCCAATATGATCGATGTGTTTGGTCCGGATCGGGACATCCCGGCCCCAGACATGAATACCAACGAGCAGATCATGGCGTGGATACTCGACACCTACTCGATGCATGCCCGCCGCACGGAAAACGCGGTTGTGACGGGCAAGCCGATCGGACTCGGCGGCTCGCAGGGGCGCGTCGAAGCGACCGGTCGCGGCGTCATGACGGTGTCGCTTGCCGCCATGGAGCAGGAGAACATCGACCCGTCCGACGCCCGCGTGGCCGTTCAGGGGTTCGGCAACGTCGGCTCCATCGCTGCTCAATTGCTGCAGGAGCAGGGATGCACGGTCGTGGCCGTCAGTGACGTCACCGGCGGCTACTACAATACAGACGGCCTGGATATTGCGGCCATGAGGGAGTTCGTGAAAAGCAGCGGCGGCACGCTCGATGGATACGCCGGGGCCGACAAGATTTCGAACGAAGAACTGCTCACCGCCGACTGCGACATCCTCGTCCCGGCCGCCAAGGAAGATCAAATCGATGCCGACATTGCCGAGAACGTCCAAGCCAAGATCATTGTGGAGGGCGCTAACGGCCCGACGATGCCGGAGGCCGATGATATCCTCAACGAGAACGGCGTTATCGTCATTCCGGATATCCTCGCAAACGCGGGCGGCGTCACCGTCTCGTACTTCGAGTGGGTCCAGGACCGACAGGGCTACTTCTGGACGCGCGATGATGTCGAGGAGCGTCTCGAGCAGATGATGACGACGGCCTTCAACCGGGTCTATGAGACGGCGCAGAAGCATGACGTGTCGCTCCGAATCGCTGCCTACGTGATGGCGGTCGGGAAGGTCTCCGAAGCCCTGCGCCTGCGCGGCATCTACGCCTGATTTCGCCCGGCTCGGGCATCAAGCACAGGCCACCGGCAGTCTTCGAAGCGGTCCTCCAGGTCACGGGGGACCGCTTTTTCGGTAGATGGCTTAAACGACATCCGGGGGCGGTCCGGGATGGCGTTTCGGGGGGGGGACGGCTGATCATCCTAACACCCCGCACCTCGAACCCCATCCGCACCAGACACCTCGAACCTCACACCTCAAATCCCGAACCCCGTCGAAACCAAACAGACCCCCGCGCCTACAGATCATCGTCCGTAGCTTTCGCTTCCTGTCACGCTCTCCCCGCCCTCTTGCTGTCACGCTCTGACCTTGTCGCCATCGTCGTTGCTGCCTGTCTCGGCGGTGTGCTGATCGGTAGCTGTGCCAATCCGCAGCCGCCAGGAGGAGGGCCGCGCGATGAGACCCCGCCGAGTGTGGTGTCGTCGACCCCGGCTCAAGACGCGGTGAACGTCCGCACGCGATCGGTCCGGATCGTGTTTTCGGAGTACGTCGAACGGACGTCCCTCGTCCGCTCCCTGACTGTGACGCCCGCCTTCGACCGGGCGCTGGAGTTCGACTGGGACGGGCGGGCTGTTGAGATCTCCTTTCCGTCGGCGCTCCGGGACAGCACGACCTACATTCTGACGCTGGACGCGGAATTGTCGGATACGCGAGGCGTCTCGCTCAATACCCCGATCACGATCGCCTTCTCGACAGGGCCGCGCATCAACCGCGGACGCATCGCCGGCCGCGTGGTCGAACCCGCCGAGGGACGCCCCCAGCCGCAGGTCGACATCTACGCGTACGCCGCCCCTGACGGCGTGCCGCCCGACTCCCTTCCGGAGCGCCCGGCCTACCGGACGCAGACGGGTGACGATGGCTCGTTTTCTCTCGAATACCTGCGCGAGCAGTCGTACTACGTCGTCGCAATTCAGGACAACAACCGCAATCGGCGCCCCGACGTACTCGAGCCGTTCGGTACACCGCCCCGTCCGCTCCTGCCGGGGGCCGCGGACGCCGAACCCGTTCACGTTCCATGGGTCGTGAGTCGCCTCGATACCATCGCTCCCGAACTCCGGCGCGTGCAGCCGCGATCGAGTCAACGCGTAACGCTCCGGTTCAGCGAGCCTGTCCGCCCCTCCCTCGACCCGGCCGACTACACCCTGCGCGACTCGATCCGCGATGTTCGCCGGCCCATCGCCTCCGTTCACGCACCGGGTGTGCCGACGACCGAGGTCGATATCCGGACGGCCGACGCGTTGCAGGAGGGACGTCACCGACTGGCGATTGCCGACAGCGTGGTCACGGATACCCTCGGCACCCCGCTGCCGGATACGACCGTCGGCTTCACGGCGACGACCCTTCCCGATACGATCACGACCCGCTTCCTCGAATTTCTCCCGACGGAGGGCACGCCGGATTCAACCGGCGCGGTACCGCTCCTTCCGGGCGATCGGCCCGGCGTGCGCTTCAACCAGCCGGTCGATAGCACGCGGTTCGGTGCTGCCATCGTTGCGCGGGATACACTTGGGCAACCCCGCGTCCTCGTCGCCACCACCGACGACGGTACGGGCTACCGATTCACGTTCGATCCGGAGCTTGCCGCCGGGACGATGGTCGAGCTTGCCGTGGACGATGCGCCGTTCGCCGGTACCGATACCACGTTCACGCGCCGCTTCCGCCGCGTCACCGCCCGCGCGCTCGGTGAACTCGAAGGGCAGGCCCTCGCCGTAGACACGTCGCGTGCCTCATCGCCCGATGGGACCGAAGTGCGCGCAGATAGCGCCACGACCGACACGTCCGCTGCGGGCGTCGGCGCGCCGGATCCCCGGATCGCGGACACGCTCGAGACGGATCCAGCCGCCGTGGACACGGCGCAAGCCGACACCACCGTCGCGACTCCGGCGCCGGCTGAGGCGCCCGAGGTCCGCATTCAGTATCAACCCGTCGACAGCAGCCGTCTCGAGGGGCCGATCGTCGTGGAACTGTACGCCACCGACAGCACCATCCCCGTTGATCCGCGACAGCAGGTCGTCGGTGCAGACACAACCTTTCTGTTCGATGCTCTGCCGGAGGGTAATTTTCGCTTTCGCGCCTTCCTGGACCGAAACGAGAACGGCCGGTGGGATCCCGGCCGAATCGTCCCATACGAACCGGCCGAGCCCGTTACGTGGACCGAACAACCCTCGGAAAGTCGTCCACGTTGGACCATTGTTCTGCCTTCCCCCCTTCGCATCCCGGTGCTCGCCCGGCCGATCCGCGTCGACGTGCCGGCGGACTCGCTGTAGGCGCGCTCGCGCCGATGTAATTATCATGACGCTCACCCCGTAGCTTTCGCCACCCACTATGCCCGACCACCGATCGCCGCGCGACATCCTGCTGACGGCCGAGGCGATGCGTGAGGCCGATCGCATTACCATCCAAGACTTTGGCCTTCCGGGATTTACGCTCATGGAAACGGCCGGTCGCAACGCGACGTCATCGATCCTCGATCGCTTCGGTCCGGCCGATACGATGCGCGCCGTGATCCTGTGCGGAAAGGGGAATAACGGAGGCGATGGACTCGTCGTCGCACGATGCCTGGCCGAGGCGGGGGCCCACGTCCACGTGGTCTGTACGGCTTCGCACGACGCCATGCGCGATGACCCCGCGCACAACTTCACCCTTCTCGCGAAGCTGTCCGAGGCAGAAGGAGACGTCGCTGAGCGTCTGACGCTGACGCAGTACGACGACGTAGAAGCGCTCGACGCAGAGGCAAACGCGTTTCGGCCTACGCTTTACGTCGATGCCATGCTCGGTACGGGCCTGACCAGCGAGGTCCGGGAGCCGATCCGAAGCCTCGTCGAATGGCTGACCCGTCAGACCGAGCCGGTCGCGGCTATCGACATCCCGACGGGACTTCACAGCGACACCGGAAACGTGCTGGGCGTATGCGTCCACGCGGATCAGACGGTGACGATGGCGTCGATAAAGGCAGGCCTCGTCGTCGGTCATGGATCGATCCATGCGGGCGAGGTGGAGGTCGTCGACATCGGGATGCCGCGGCATGTCCTCGACGGTGTGGCCACCGGTCCGGGATGTGCCTTCCGGACGACCGACGCAGATCTCCGTTCATGGTGGCCGGAGCGGTCCCGGGACGCCCACAAGTACTCCGTCGGCATGACGCTCGTCGTTGGCGGGGCGCCGGGGTACACCGGAGCGCCGATCATGGCGTCGCTCGCGGCAGCTCGCGCTGGCTCGGGATACGTCGCCTGTGCCTGCCCCGAGTCGATCCAGCCGACCCTCGCGCAGAACCTGACGGCCATCCCAACCATTCCGCTGCCCGAATGGGAAGCCGGACTCGCTCCGGAGATGGTAACAACGCTCGCCGAGCCGCTCGAGAAAGCGCGCGCTCTGCTCGTCGGGCCCGGTCTCGGACGCGAGCGCGAAACGCAGTCGTCGATTCAATCCTTTCTCGCGACGATCGAGCACCCGGCGGTCATCGACGCGGACGGGCTGAACGCCATCGCCGGATCGCTGGGGGCGGAAGACACGGACCTGACCCCAAACGGTCGCTGGATTTTGACACCCCATGGCGGTGAGTTTCGACGCCTCGCGCAGGAAAAGGTCGATCTGTCGGATCCCGTTCGGACGGCGCAGACCTACGCTCGCCGCTGGAACGTGGTGCTGCTTCTGAAGGGGCATCCGAGCGTCGTCGCTGCTCCGGACGGCACCACGTTCGTTGGCGGTACCGGCGGGCCCGCACTGGCAGTGGCCGGGACGGGGGACGTGCTGGCGGGCCTGTGCGCCGGTTTTCTCGCGCAGGGACTCGATCCCGTCCTTGCGGCGGCCGCTGCCATGCACCTCGGTGGCGCGGCCGCCGATCGGTACGCCGAACAAGCGGACCCACGAACGCTGCTCGCCACCGACCTTCTCGACCTTCTCCCCGCCGCCGCCCAGGCCTGCGTCGGATCATCGATCCGGTGATGGTACGATTCTCATCATGCCGCGCGTTGACAGCCTGCGGCTCTTTTCTCTTTCTTCCTGACTCGCATGGAACGGCTTGTTCGCCTCTTCCGATCGCTCGACACGCGCCACTATCTGATCGTGGCCGCTCTCTGGACGGCCGGCATTATCGTAGCGCTTACCATCCCCTCCCCCGGCCTCCCGAGCATCGATCCCTCGCTCACGCTGGACAAGGTGGCGCACGTCGGACTGTTCGCCGGACTGGCGGTCTTCTGGATGCGGGCGCTGCGTCCGGCCGAGGTGCCGATTCCCTGGACGGTCCCATGGCGCCGCGTGCGAAATGTCTTTCTCGCCGGCCTCGTCTTCGCCGTGGCAAGTGAGTTTTATCAGCTCATCATCCCGTTCAAGCGATCCGCGGATCCGTATGACGCCCTCGCAGACGTCATCGGGCTCGTGATGGGAATAGCGGCATACGTCGCGTATCGACATCGAACCGTCGAACGTGACAGTGAGCCCGCCCCGAGGACGTCATGAAGGGTACAAATGTGACGAAAGAGACCGACGCTTGTATCCCGTAATCGTGTCCTGCACATTACAGATTAGAATGTGAAGGAAAAGAGAAGTTCGGCTTTCGTTCAGACTCTCCCTTGCTCTGATGGCTGTTTCTAAGTCCTCCGGATCGACGTGGCGTCGCGATTATTCGCTCCACCTGGCGACGGGTGCTGTGATCTCTCTGACCGTCATTTTGGCGGCTGCGAGTGTAAGCCTGTACCGGTCAACTCCCGACACACCGGTTCCGCCACCGCCGGAAGTTGTTGACCTGCAGGACCTGCCGCCGCCCACCGCCGAAGCGGCCCCGCCTGCACCGAACAGCCCACTGCCCCCGGTCGTCGTACCGAACGAGACGATCATCGCCGCTGATCGACCGATCTCCTTTGAGCCGACCCTGCCCATTGACGCCGGCACGACGGCCACCGGCTCCGCTCTGCCGGACGTGGGTTCGAAACCCGCGCATGATGAGCCGTTCGTCGTCGTTGAGCAGATGCCGAAGCCGCGTGGGGGGATGGCGGCCCTGTACGAGAACGTCGAGTACCCGGAGCGTGCGAAACGCGTGGGTGTCGAGGGCCAGGTCGCGGTACGCTTTACCGTCCGTCCCGATGGGTCGGTCACGGACATCATCGTAGAGAAATCGGCCAACGACCTGCTCAATGACGCAGCCGTCAAGGCCCTCAGAGCGACGGAGTTCATTCCCGGACGGCAGCGGTCGAGAACGGTGCCGGTTCGGATGACGATCCCCATCACGTTTCGTCTTCGGTAAGGCGGCGGCGAGTATGTTGGTTCAGCGGCGCTGGACCCTTACACTGAGCTGACGTCGGGCGCGCCAGGAGGACGCGCTAGCCCGTTACGCCGTCGTCAGAACCGATCGTGTGAAAACGTTCCGTCGAATTAGGAAGGGACGACGAAATCCGTGTCCACGTGACGAAACATCACAGAAACCCGCGACGTTGACGATTTGGCTATCAGAGGTTGTCTGGGAAGCCGATCCTCGGTGCGTCATCGCACGCACCAGATGGTCATCTTGCCAGAGAGCCTCCAACGGCGTGCTCGGACTGTGCGCTGAGACAGCTGCCGCCGCACTTTCAATAATTTAGGTAGGATCATGTCGGTACGAAAGACGGAAGAGGCCAATCTCCGCGAGGAGTACCCGGTTTGGATTCAACTCGGGCTTGTTGTCGCACTCTCCATTCTGCTCATCGGCTTTAGCTGGGATCTCCAGAACCAGCAGCAATTCAAGGTTGATCTCGAGGAGCAGGATGTCGTCGAGATGGAGGAGGTCCAGCAGACGAAGCAGGAAGTGAAGCCCCCGCCGCCGCCGAAGCCGCCGGTGCCGATGGAGGTGCCCAATGACGAAATCATCGAAGACCAGAACGTCGACTTTGATGCGTCGCTCGACCTCGACGAGTCGCTGGATACCAGCCAGGGACCGCCCCCGCCAGATGATGGGGAAGAAGAGGAAGAGCAAGAAGTCTTCGTCGTCGTGGAGGACTCCCCGGAGCTGATCGGTGGTCTTGCTGCTCTGCAGGGGGAGGTTCAGTATCCTGAGTTCGCCAAGAAGGCCGGTATCGAAGGCCGCGTGTTCGTCCAGTTCGTTGTGGATGAGGACGGAAATGTACAGAATCCGAAGGTCACACGTGGCGTCCACAAGCTTCTCAATGAAGAAGCGATTCGTGCTGTGAAGCAGCAGAAGTTTAAGCCGGGCAAGCAGCGCGGTAAGCCCGTGAAGGTGCAGATGTCGCTGCCCGTTACCTTCCGTCTGAAGTAACAGTCCGACCGCATTGCACAGCCGTGCTGTCCGCACCGACAGCACACGCTCTGTGACGCAGAAATAAAAATCCGCCCGCCCGGTACATGCCGGAGCGGGCGGTTTTTTTGCGTCCGGCCGGTGGACGAGCTATTCGTCTCGCTGCCGATGTTCGACGGAGCCGTCCGGATGTCCCACGAAGACATCGGTCGCCATGTCCAGAAACAGGCCGTGATCGAGCACACCCGGCGTGTCGCGAAGGGTTCGGTCCACGCGCGGCGGATCGTCGATGCCGCCCTCGAATCGTGCGTCGATGATCCAGAAGCCCTGATCGGTGACGACAGGACCGTCTTTCTCGCGACCCATGCGGAGCGATGCGTCCGCGCCCAGTCCGGTCAACGTACGGAGAACGGGTCCTGTGGCCATGGGCAACACCTCGACCGGCACCACCCGCTTTGCCCCCAGGCGCTCCACATCTTTGCTCGGGTCCGTGAGAACGACGAATCGCCGAGCCTGCGCGGCCACGACTTTTTCGCGAGTGTGAGCCCCGCCGCGCCCCTTGATCAGGTCCAGGTCGGGCGACACCTCATCTGCGCCGTCCAGCGCAAGGTCCAGTTCGTCGACCTCGTCGAGCGTCGTGAGGGGAATACCGCACTCGCGGGCGAGGCGCTCCGACGCAAAGGAGGTCGGCACGCCCATCACGTGGAGACTGCTTTCGCGGATGCGGCGCCCGATGGCGCGGAGCGCGTACGCAGTCGTTGAGCCGGTGCCAAGACCGACACGCATGCCGGTGCGGACGAGTTCGGCCGCCTGTTCGCCGGCGGCTTTTTTCGCTTCGTTCATAGGGCAGGGCAGATCGGGGAGTAAGAGCGAGCTGCCTCTAACGTGCCGCCGGGAGACGCCCAATCGCAAGCTCTCCGTGCGAATTTCCTCGCACCGCCCACGGACGTGCTACTCGTACCGGAGGCTTTCGATGGGGTCCAGGCGAGAAGCCTTGAATGCCGGGTACAGCCCGAACACCACGGCGATCAGTGTAACGCCGGTCACGGCAATCCCCGCCCAGAGCCAGGGGAACGCCATGCTGATATCGAACAGGAACGCCACCCCGTTGCCCGCGAGCGCGCCGAGGAGAATGCCGAGCAGCCCGCCGATCTGACACAGCACGATTGCTTCCAGCAGAAATTGGGAGAGGACGTGCCAGTTTTTGGCCCCTACGGCTTTCCGGATCCCGATCTCGCGCGTTCTCTCGGTCACGGAGACGAGCATGATGTTCATAATGCCAATCCCGGCCGCAAGCAGGGAGATCAGGCCAATGGCCGCACCCGCGATGCCGAGACTGCCGGTAAAGGAGGCCAGCTGGTCCTGCAGCGACGCATTCGTTTCGAGGAAAAAGTTGTTCTGGTCGCCGGGGCGGACCTTCCTGATGGTCCGCATCTGCGCCATCACCGTCTCTTGCGCGGGGCGAACCATCTGCGGGTTCGGCGCACGAACGCTCACGGACGCAATATTGCGGCCGTTATCTCCATAGGTGCTCAGCATGTACGAGATCGGCGCCCACACGCGAGCATTCGGGTCGAAGCCGAGAAACGTCGCTTTCTCCTCCAGGACACCGATCACCTCCAGTCGCACGCGTCCAATCCGGACCTCCTTTCCAAGCGCCGACTGATTCGGGAAAAGCGTCTCTGCAACCGGCGCACCGAGGACGGCCACCGGTCGCGCGTACTGCACGTCCTGCGCCGTGATCGGACGGCCGGCTGCCAGCTCAAAGCCAAAGTTCGACAGGAAGTGCTCGTCTGTGCCGCGGAGCTGGAGATTCGGTTCGGTCTCGCGCTCCTCGTATTTCGCCTTCACGATCCAGTCGAAGTCCTCATCTACGCTGACCTGCAGTCCTCCGGGTAGCGATCGCTTCAGGCGGACCACCTGCTCCCAGGTGATGGGCGGGTGATACACGTCGCGGTCCCGGCCGCCAATCTGCGACTCGTACCGCTCCACGGAGAACGTCGAGGAGCCGTAGATCTGCAGCGATTCCTCGAAGTACACTTCGATCACCTCCACGGCCGTCACGGCGGCAATCACGGCGAAGACGCCAATGACCATCCCGAGCAGCGTCAGGGCGGATCGCAGGATGTTGGCGCGCAGGGCAGTCAGTGCCATGCGGATGGACTCGAAAACGCTCATAAACGAACCGGCTGTCGGAGAGGAGGGAGCGTGAGCAGGGATTACTCGTAGCGAAGGGCTTCAATCGGGTCCGCCGTTGCTGCCTGCCAGGCGGGCGCAATCCCGGCGGCGATGCCGACGAAGACACAGATGCCGAATGCGACCAGAATGGTGTCCAGGGGCAGGACGGTTGTCACCCCCATGACGGCTTCGATGAGCGGCGTCAAGCCGAGGCTGATGACCACGCCGATGAGACCGCCGATCATACAGACAATCACCGCTTCGACCAGAAACTGCAGCATGATTGTCCGCCGTTTCGCGCCGACGGCTTTCCGCACGCCGATCTCCTTCGTTCGCTCGCGAACGGACACAAACATGATGTTGGATACGCCGATGCCGCCGACGACGAGCGCCAGACCCGTCAGGAAGAGCCCGACCGCGTTGATGGCGATCTTGGTCGCGGAAAAGGACTCCCGTACCCGGTCCGAGTCGTTGATCTCGAAGTTGTTCTGTTCGGCCGGTTCCACCCCGCGTGCGATGCGCACAATGCCCGCGAGCTCATCTTTTCCCCGAGCCATGGACGGGCCCTGCGGAAGCTGCACCATGATGTCGATGCTCCGCCAGCGACTCATGCCGAAGAGCTTTTCAAACGTGCTGAACGGCATTAGTACGGTATCGTCGGCGCTCAGGCTGCCGAAGAGCCCCTTGCCCTGCTTTTCCTGAACCCCGATCACGCGGCATGGCTTGTTGCCGAGGCGAACACGTTTCCCCACCGGCGTGGCGATCGGAAACAGCTCGCTTGCTACCGTCGCGCCGAGGACGCACACATTGCGGGCCCCTCGCTCGTCAGACTCGGTGAAAAAGCGGCCTGCCTGCAGCTCGACGTTCCGAATCCGGCCGTACTCCGGCGTCGAGCCGGTCACCTCCGCCCCGATGGAGCGTTCCCGGTACTGGACCGTGCGGTTCGTGCTGGTCATTGGTGCGACCGCCTGTGCGTAGCGCGACCGTTCGCGGATGTTGTCGACGAGGCTGGCCTGGATGTCCGGACGGTTCACATAGTTCCACCAGTCCAGATTCGTGTTCTGCCCCCAGGGCCATTTGCTGACGTAAACGACGTCGGCCCCGAGCTGGGAGAGCGACTTCTCGAATTGCTGATCCAGGCCGTCGATCACGGTTGCCATCAGCGTCACAGCAATGATGCCGATGATAATGCCGAGCGTCGTGAGGACCGAGCGGAGCTTGTTCGCCCAGATGGCCTGACCGGCGATCCGAAGTCCTTCGTACAGTTCGAATAAAACGCGCACGGTGAATTGCGGGGTCGGGCCGAGAGAGGAGTCGGGAAATGGGTCGAAGCCACCTGCAACACGGTCGCTTCGGTCGAATGGTTACAGGTAGGCGGCCGGCGCCGCGGATTGTTCTTATACGCCGTTGCTTCGGGAGACCGGATCGGTGAACCGATATTCAAAACGCAGCCGGTAGTCTTCGTACTGAGGGCTGTAGCCGGCCTTCACGACCGTAAACCCTTCGCTGAGCCCGAGCACGGTCATCCCGGGATGCTTGTTGGGGAAGGTGTCGTAGACGAACCGCGCGTATCCCCACTGTTCGACCACGGCAAGCATCTGCTGTAGGAGCTCTCGGGCGACCCCCTGACGACGCGCTCGCTTCACCACCCCCCCTTTCGCGCTGTAAAAGGTATCGGTTCGAAGGCGATAGCCAACCTTGAATCCGACCGGATCCCCGTCACGAGCAGCCACAAGCATCAATAGGTCATCGTGGTCGAACCGGTTGATGACGTGCCGGTCATCAAACACGGCCTCATTCAGGTCGCGGATCAGATTCGTCCGGTCGCGACCGAGCCGGTAAATGGTCAGGTCGGGAGCGTCAATGGACGGGATGGAGTCGGACAGAGCCATGGGAGAGAGCAAGCGCGTGGACGGGCGCCATTCCGCAGGATAATGGGTAAAGCTTCGATACGACGAGGACGGGAGACGGTTCGAGCATGCGTCGCCGGATTCCTTACACGGACGTTGTCATTCCCGGCGGCCATTTCTCGCACAACTCACCTGGCCTGCGCATATCGGACGTGTCGCAATCAAAGAAAAAACTGACCGACGCACATGTCTGATCCCGATCTTCCTGAAGCTATCGGCCATCTTCTGTTTAAGCACGCGTCCGACCTCGCCTTCGAGGCCATCACCGTCACCCGGGCGACGGACGATCACGGCGGGTCGGAGATCATCTACGTGAACGACGCCTTTACCGAGATGACCGGATATGAGTCCGACGAGGTCATCGGTGAGACGCCCGGCATGCTGCAGGGGCCGGACACGGACGCGGAGGTGCTGGAACGCCTGGGCCGGAAGATGGCCGCTTCGGAGACGTTCCACGGACGAACGACGAACTACCGGAAGGATGGCACGCCGTTCGAGATCGAGTGGAAAGTTCGGCCGGTTCACGACGGCGACCGGACGACTCACTACGTAGCCGTGCAGCGCGACGTCACGAGGACGTAAAGGGCGGCGTTTGCCGGGTCCGACATTTTCCGCCTCGCGTCGCGCTTAAAACGGGAGCCCGTCCACGTCCCGGGGATCGTAGTCGCGCTCCACATCCGCCGGGTCCTGCCCGACCGACTTCGACGCGCTGCCGCTCTCGAGTTGCTTCGGGGCGGCAGCGTTCTGGGAAGCACCGGACTCGAGCATTGCCGGGGTGTCCCCGTCGAGAAGCGCTTCGTCCCCGTCATCGGCATCGTTTTCCTCCACCAGCTGTACCGGTTCCAGCGTTTCCTCCGGGACGTCCGTGATGAACCGGCTCGGATCCGTCATGTACTCCCCCTGGTACCGCCGGTACTGCGTCATCGGGTACGAGATGAAGAGGTTGTCCTCCGCACGGGTGACGGCGACGTAGAAGAGTCTCAGTTCCTCGTCGACGCCTCCCTGCTCACGAAGGGCATACCGGGACGGAAGATCCCCTTCGAGCGCGCGGATCAGGAACACCGTGTGGAATTCCAGGCCCTTGGCGGAGTGAATCGTGGAGAGCACCAACGGCGGCTCGTCCTCATGCTCCCCGTCGTTGTCCAGGACGGTGAGTTCGATCGGGTCCAGGGCGAGGGAGGAGAGGAAGTCTCGGCGGCTCGAGTAGTTTTCCGCAAGCCCGATGAAGTGGTCCAGGTCGGGTTCACGCTTCGGATAGTCCTCGTAATACTCGTCTTCAAAGATCGGCCGGTAATAGTCGATCACCGCTTCGACCTGTTCGACGACGGGCAGGTCAGGGTCGCGGATGGATCGTAGCGTGCCGAGGAGCTTCTTCAGCTGGGAAATGTAGCGGTTGGAGAACGGCGCGTTCTCGGTATGGACGAATGGATCGTCTGCCTCGCCGGTTGCCCAATCGATGAGCGACTTGGCCGTTTTTGGACCGATGCCGTGAATCAACTGGAGGGTTCGATTCCAGGCGGCGGCGTCCTGCGGGTTTTCCGCCACCTTCAAATGCGCCAGCACGTCCTTGATGTGAGCAGCCTCGCTGAGCTTCATTCCGCCGTACTTCACGAACGGAATATTCCGCTTGTTGAGCTCCGTCTCCAGTTCGTAGCTGTTATGGCTCGATCGAAAGAGGACCGCCTGCTCGTGCAGCGGCAC
>NZ_DAXETW010000169.1:0-5521 GCF_051155795.1 Longibacter sp. | reverse complement strand
ACCCGCAACCATCGCCTCGTCATGTCCGAAACGTCCTCCGCATCCACCTCCGGAACGTCGCTCTCCATCGAAGACATTCGCTCGGAGGTCGACGACTACCGGTTTTACCACGTCCACCCCAACGCCCGATTCGGCTCGGCGAGCGATCGCTACGGCGGCTGGGTCGGCCAGATTTACCCGGAAGAGACGTACGCGACGAAGATCTCGGAGCGGAAACGACGGCTCGGCGGTGAGGAATACACGGAGCGCCGGGTCCCGATCAGTAGCGTGGCCGACTACTTCGACCACTTCGGCTGCCTGGAAATCGACTTCACGTTCTACCGGCCGCTCCTCGACGATGACGGCACCCCATCTAACAACTACGGCGTGCTTCAGAACTACCTCAATCACGCCCCGGACGACGCCGCCTTCCTCCTGAAAGCACCGCAACAGTACTTTGCCCGCAGCCTGCGACGGGGCGGCAGTTTCGTCGACAACGATGACTATCTGGATTTGGGCGCCTACCGCCGCACCTTTCACGAGCCGGCGCTTGAACTCGTCGGCGACCGCCTGGCGGGCATCATCTTTCAGCAGGAGTACCGGCGCGTGGGCGACAGCCCGAGCCCTGCCGCCAACGTCGACACGATGGAGGACTTCTTCGCCCCACTCGGCGACGATGCGCAGATCCACATCGAACTACGATCCGAGCACCTCCTCGAACCGGTCTACTTCGACTGGCTCGAAGAGCGAGGCCTCGGCCACGTGTTCAGTCACTGGACCTGGCTTCCGAAAATCCGGGATCAGTGGACGATGTCTGGCGAGCGGCTGACGGCCGCCAACCAGGAGGTCGTCACCCGCCTCCTGACGCCGCGAAATGAGAAATACGCCGATGCCTACGCGAAGGCCTATCCGTTCGACAAGCCGGTGCCCGACATCTGCGACACAGAGGGGGCAAGAGACATGGTGCTGGATGTGACGGCGCTTGTCTACCGCGCCGAAGCGCAAAACGCACTCGTCAATATCGTCGCCAACAACCGGGCCTGGGGAAACGCCCCGGACCTCGCCCGAACCATCTCCCACCGGATTCTGGACGAACAGGAGAAACGATCGTCGTAACGTTTACGCGTTGGTGCGTTTACGCGTTGGTGCGTTGAATCGTTGAATCGTTGGTGCGTTGACGCGTTGGTGCGTTGAATCGTTGAGGCGTTGAGGCGTTGCAGGGGCGAATTTGGGATTCAGGATGGGCTTGTTGCATGGCATCGAGATACGAGGCTAAACGCGGGCTGAGTGCAGTTTCCCCCGGGCCTTGCGCGGGCCGGCGTCTCGGAAGGCGACGGGACGCCGAGCGGCGCTTCGGCCATCGTTGTCTGAGCGAGCGCAGCGTCTGAACGAGCGCAGCGAGTGAGATTCGATGGGCGGCCGCTCAAGACCCATAGCCTTCAGCCGGAGCGCGGACGACCGGGCGACTTTTTTTCGTTCCCTTTTTTGGTCGGTCAAAAAAGGGGACACCCGCTGCAGAAACGGTCTGAGACGTCCGTCGCCTGACGGCCCGTCTTGGCGATCACCACCGGACGTTCCGAGACTGCATGTCCCGCCATGCAACAATGACATTCAGCATTGGGGATTAAGGATACCCGTTATGAGCGTCCTTAAGTCTCATCGCAACGACGCTCGCTTATGCGCAGGTTTACGCTACGATCCAGCGTTGCTGCGTTGCTGCGTTGCTGCGTTGATCGGTTGAACGTTTCGCGTTCGATCCGGAATTGGGGATTGGGGATTCAGGATTTCGTATTCGTGATGGACCGGCGAGACTGTGATCGTTCTCCGTGCTACACTCCGCGCCCGGACGCAGAACCCGTTCTTCATTCCAGCCCGATCATGCGCCGCCAGGTCAACCAAAGCGGTCTGAACGAGCCCAGCGAGCGAGCGTCCACATTCGACCCGTCCCACGACCGGCAGCCAAGCCCGCGCCGCTCCCAACAACGTACAGACCGAGCGCCCGCACACCCCCGTTCTCCCTTTCTCCCTCTCCCCCATGCCGCTCACCGTGCGTCCAGATAATCCTGGAGAATGACGGCGGCCGCGGCCGCGTCCACCCGCCCCTTATCGTGACGCCCCGGCTGCCGGACGCCGGCCTCGCGAAGGGCGCCGATCGCTATTTCCGAGCTGAAGCGCTCATCCTGCCGCACGACATCTACGTCCGGCACGACGTCTCGTAGCTCCTCGATGAAGGCGTCAACGAATTCGGTGGATTCGTTCTCTTCCCCGTCCATCGACAACGGCCATCCGACGACCAGGACAGAGATCCCGTCCTCTTCGTGCAACCGCTCGACTTCCGCCACCGCCTTGGCGGGAGCGAACGTGCCGTGCACCTGCGAAAACACGTGCAGGGGATCGGACCTCGCAATCCCGATGCGTTTGGTGCCCACGTCCACGCCGACGACGCGGGGTGTTGCGTTTAATAGGCTCACAGATCGTAAACCGAAGCTCAGGAGGAAGGACTCGAGCCGTCGCTGTCCGGTGCATCCGCACTTCCCTCCGGGATGTCGTAATCCAACTCGCGAAGCGGCGTCTTCAGTACCTCCTGAATCCGCTTGCCGGGCCGGAAATGGGTCTTGCGGCGACTCGGGATGAAGACCGGCTCATTGGTCTTGGGGTTGCGGGCCTTCGGTTTGGCCTTGGTTTTCTTGACCTCGAACACGCCGAAGTCTCGCAGCTCGACCCGTCGCTCGGGATCGGCTTCAATGAGAAGGTCCCCCAGCGCGGTCAGGACAGCGCTGACCCAGGGCTCGCTCTTGTAGATCGGCTCGTCCATGAGCTGCGCAACCTTGCGCGCGACATCTTTCTTCGTAAGCGTCTCGGGGCGATCGGACATGAGGTCAAAGACAACCAGGAGCATCCATTGAGCGCCTACCGGCCATGATGTGCGCGGTACACGGAGTGTATAACATATTTTGCTCCACCCCCATCTTCAACCGTTTTGAACCGAAAACCCGAGCGGCCCCATCCACGCGGGCCAGAGCGGCTCAAACGGACGCCCGTCATTCTTCGAAGCGATACACACCGTACAGCCCGTCGATGCGTTTCAGGCGTTCCTTGAGGCGCTCAAGATGCTTGAGGTCGGCCACGTGGAGCGTGACCCGGCCCTCGAAGACACCGTCTTCCGAGTCGATTGTGAGCGAGCGAATGTACGTGTTCAGGTTTTTGGAAATGACCGTCGTGATATCGTTCAGCATGTTGGCCCGGTCTTCCCCCATCAGGCGGAGCGCAGCCACGAAGTGAACGTCCTTCTGGTGGCTCCAGTCCACATCCTGAATCCGATGCGGATGGTTGTTGAGCAGATCGGTGGCGTTTGGGCAGTTCGTCCGGTGAATGTTGATGGAGCCCGTTTTACTGACGAATCCGAACACATCGTCCCCCGGAATCGGGTTGCAGCAGGACGAGTAATTGACCTTGATGTCGCGCTGCATTTCCCCGTCGATCACGAGCGCCTGGCGCCCGCTCGTTTGCGCCGTCTCGAGGAAGTTCTCGTACTGCTCGCGGAGGGACTCTTCATCGTGCTGTTCGTCCTCCTCCGGCGAGACGGTGCCGTCCTTGATGTAGGAAATCAGATCCTGCGGATCGTAGATCCCGGCTCCGATCTCGTAGAACAGCTGGCGCAAGTCCGGAAACTTAATGTCGTGGGCGTACTGCTGGAGATCGTGGTCGCTCACCTCCAGGTGAGCTTTCTCTGCTGCCTTTTCCCAGATCTCGCGACCATGCTCGGCCGTCTTCCGGCGTTTCTCGTTCTTCCAGTGGCGAATGCGACTCTTCGCCTTGTGCGTCTGGACGAAATTCTCCCAGTCCGGATTCGGGGACTGCTTCTTGGAGGTGATAATCTCGACCTGATCGCCGCTCTGAAGCTCCCGGGACAACGGCACCATCTTGCCATTCACCTTCGCACCGATGCACTGCATGCCGACCTCGGTGTGTACCTTGAAGGCAAAATCGACCGGCGTGGCACCCTTCGGGAGCGTCATCAGATCGCCCATGGGCGTGAAGACGTAGATCTCCTCGTCGTAAAGGTTCAGGCGAAATTCCTCGACAAACTCCGTGGCTTCCTCCGGCTTCGGACTGTCGAGAAGATCCCGTACCCATTCCAGGAACTGCTCCATCTCCTCGTCGACGTTCTTCCGCCCCTCCTTATACCGCCAGTGCGCCGCAACGCCTTTCTCGGCCACCTCGTGCATGCGGTCAGTGCGGATCTGTACTTCGACGCGCCGACCGCCGGGCCCAAGCACCGTGGTGTGCAGGCTCTGGTAGCCGTTGCCTTTCGGGTTGGAGATGAAGTCACGAAAACGCGTGGGGAGCGGCTTGTAGACGTCGGTGACAACGGAGTACACGCGCCAGCAGTCTTCCTTCCCCTTCTTCTCCCGCGTATTGTTGTCAACGTCGTCCGACGTCTTCAGAACGATGCGGATCGCAAAGATGTCGTAGATCTCATCGATCGGCTTGTCCTGCCGCTTCATCTTGCGATGAATGGAGTAGATGTTCTTGACCCGACTGTAGATCTGGAACTCGTATCCCTCCTCTTCAAGGCGCTCTTCGAGCGGATCGATGAAGGCGGAAATAAACTTATCCCGCTCTTCCGCCAGGTCGCTGATCGTACCGACGATATGCTCGTACGCGGACGGATCCAGGATCTTCAGCGACAGATCCTCGAGTTCGCTCTTGATGGAGTGAAGCCCGAACCGGTGTGCGAGCGGCGCGAAGAGGTCGAGCGTCTCGCCGGCCTTCTTGAGCTGCTTCTTTTTCGGAAGCGCGTCGATCGTCCGCATGTTGTGCAGGCGGTCGGCGAACTTGACGAGGATGACCCGCAGATCCGTCGCCATGGAGAGCATCAGCTTGCGGACGTTCTCCGCCTGGCCGAGCTCTCGGCTCGCGAAAACGCCACTGATCTTGGTCAGCCCGTCGATGACGGCAGCCATGGTCTCCCCGAACTCCGACTCGATGAAGTCGAGCGAGAGCTCCGTGTCCTCCACAACGTCATGCAGGAGCGCCGCCGCCACACTGAGGTCGTCCAGCCCAATATCCCGGGCCACGATGGTGGCGACCTCCAGGGGGTGGCTGATGTACCGCTCACCGGAGGCCCGCCAGTCGTCGCGATGCGCCCAGTAGCTCAGTTTAAAGGCGCGGCGGATGAGGTCTTCGTCCACCGAGGGCAGGTGCGTCCGGCAGTGCGCCAAGAGGTTCTCCAGACCCTCGACGTAGTTCTGGTCGATGTCGAGGTCGTCTTTTTGGAGGACGGCGGAAGCTTGAATCATATACTCAGGGCATGAAGTGCGTGATGCCGGAATACGTGGTACCTTTTTTCCGCTGCAAGGTTCATCCCATACGCACCGCGGGACTACTCTTGCAGCGGCGCGCCTCCATGCTAACGCTCCGTACCACACAAAAAGCACCACCCCGAGGCGTCGGCGTGGTGCTTTCGGTGTATCTCGTGCCGGCATGGAGAGCGTCAGGCCGCTCCAGCTGCTGCTTCTTCCGTTTCTTCCGTCTCCTC
>NZ_DAXETW010000168.1:0-14185 GCF_051155795.1 Longibacter sp. | reverse complement strand
GCCCACGGGCGGTTCCACGTCCCCTGCCAGCTCGCCAGTGCGGATACA
This sequence comes from Longibacter sp., assembly GCF_051155795.1. Taxonomy (NCBI): domain Bacteria; kingdom Pseudomonadati; phylum Rhodothermota; class Rhodothermia; order Rhodothermales; family Salisaetaceae; genus Longibacter; species Longibacter sp. The sequence goes on along the minus strand of NZ_DAXETW010000168.1, from coordinate 14,137 downwards.
CCGTCGAGCACCGTCAGTTCAAGGTTTGACGATACCTGGAAGGGCGTTTCCCAGGGGGCAGGGACCGACCGGTTGTCGAACCGTCCCGGGTACCGCCGGTGCACCCGGCTGACCTCGGCCGTGACGTCCCCGCTCAGACGCGGGCCGTCGCGCTGAACGCGGAAGGCGGCGCCGACCGCCCGCCCATCGCCGACGGCGAACAGATCGCTCTGCCGCCCAACCTGGCGCTGTGCCACTGTCCGCGCATCATCGAGCGGGTCGGGACGCACGAGCCCTCCGTAGTCGACGCTCACCGTTCGTGGGTGCCACTTGGCATACGTCTCGATCCGGAACGTCCACGGCCCCGGCGGGCGCAGCAGGAAATCGGCTGCCGTGTGGTAAGCCCGGGGCGGCGACATCGTGCCGTCGAGCGGCAACCAGAATTGCACCGACGGCACCACCGCATTCGGGCCCGCGTTGCTGACCTCCGCCTGCAGGACGTACTGCCGGTAGAGGCCGCCGGCGACCCGGACCGCCAACTCACCCCACGTCGTGCTGGAGCGGTCAAACCGCACCGAGGCCCGGGGCTCGGCGTACACGCTGCGACGCGCGGCGACGTAGGTGAGCCGGCTACCGGCAGTAGCGGTCAGACCCAAACCGATGGAGGCCGAGCCCTTGACGTAGCTGCCTACCTGCCAGGCATCAGCGTCGTGACCGAGCGCACCGAGAAAGCGATTGCGGACGTAGAACGCGCCGTCGAAGCGTCGGGGCTCGAGCCCTGCTTCCAGGTGATACCGCGGGGAGATGCTGACGTCGACGCGGCCCCGCGCGCCGATTTCCGTGAGCTGATTGCGCTCGGCGGAGTGATCGACGGCCTCCGGACGGAGCCGGTCATCGCCCACAGCGTCCAGCGCCGCCTCGAGCTGCACCCGCGGATCGCTGCCGGAGACGTCCTGCAGCGTCGAATCCCGGAGTCCGAAGAACGTCTCGGACGTGTGCCGGCTGCCGTAGACCTGGACGCTTCCCATCGTTCGGGCGCCGGCCACCCAGTCGTATCGCACCTGGGCGACGGCGTTGTCCCAGTCGTTGCGACCGGTCGAGGTGAGCAGCTGCTGCGTCCCGCTGCCGTCCCCGAGCAGACTGCCGATGCGGGTGCCGATGTGGTCGCTTCCGTGGTAGCCGGAGACGGTAACCGTTCGGAAGGGCGATACTTCCTGCCGGGCGGCCGCGTGAATGTCGTAGAACTGAAGGTCGGACGAGGGCAGCTGGGCCTGAAGCGTTCGCGCTGTTGTGCTGGACGCGTCTCCGCCGGGGGCAGGCGTCCACCAGGCGGCAAGGGTCGGGTCAAGCTCGGTCCATGCATCGAACAAGCGATGCAGGGCCGGGTCGCGGTACGCCTCCCACACGCTCCGTCGCGCCGCCACCATGGCCTGTCCGCGCCGCGCCGCTCCGTTGCTTTCCCCGGCCGTCCACACCGCGTCGCCGCGACCGCTTACGCTCACCGGGTCCACTCGCACTTCCGCCGACGGGCCACCGCCGCCCGGCTCCTGTCGCCTGAGGTCGTGCGTCGCCTCCACCACGCCGCCGGTGTAGCTTCCTTTGGCCACGGAAAATCCGGTCTTGTGAACGGACAGCCGGCCGAGGGCGTCCGGGCTGAACGCCGACAACAATCCGCCCAGGTTGACCGGCTCGCGGACGGGCGCCCCGTCCAGTAACGTGACGTTTTCGCCGTCGCCCCCGCCCTGCACGTTCAGGTCGGCGCGGGGCCTACCGACGGACACGCCCGTCTGCCGGCTGGCGCTCCGCAGCACGCCGGGCGTGGTCACCGCTCCGACGCCGAAGACGTCCCGCGGGGCGACGTCGCCCTGCCCGAGAGAAGCAGACGGGAGGCGCTGCTGGAGGCCGTCCACGATCAACGGCTCGCCGTCCAGGACGCTCGGCTCCATCCGCACGGTGATGCTCTTCTGACGGTCCGTCGGCACCCAGATCGTATCGACGGACGTCGTGTACCCGATGTACGTCACCAGAAGGCGGTGCGGCCCCGAGAGAACCGAGGCAAACCGGAAGCGGCCCGCGTCATTGGTCGACGTACCTGCGGAGGCATCGGCCAGCAGCACGTTCGCCCGCGGCAACGGCTCGCCCGTCGCGGCGTCAACCACCGTGCCGACGACGTGACCGCGTGCATTCGGCGTCCGCACACCTTCGACAAGCAGGTAGGTGCCACCGGAGGTGCGCAGATAGTCCACGCCGGTCCCGTCCAGGATGCAGCGAAGGAGCGCCTCCGGTGCCGCGTCCCGGATTCGGCAGTAGACCGTCCGGCCGTCCACAAGATCGGTGGAGTACGCGATATCGGCTTTCGTTTTTTCGATAAACCGCTCCAGTGCCTCGTCCAGCGATACGCTCCGCATCGCAACGGTATACAGGGCCGTCTCCCCGTCCTGAGCACGGGTTGTGCCGGGCGTAAGTCCGAGCAGGCCGACCAGAACGACAACCGCCAGCCGCATGATGATGTCCCGTCGGCACATATCTCGATTTGGGTATGCAGTCAAAGGGTGCGATCGGACGGTCGCAGATCTTCGTCCGTCCCCGCATTATGACGGTTCGAGAAGGAATCCTTGCTGCGTCTTGCGGTACGACAACCCCTGAATGACGCAGATGTCTCGCAGCACGTCTTCCAGTTCCACCGGGCGCGCGTAGTGCAGGGTCAGCGTACCGGTGCGATCCACGTCGTCGGACAGCCGCAGGTGGGTGCCGAACTGCCGTTCGAGGTCGGCAAGGATGCGGTTCAACGACGCGTTTCGCGCGGCGAAGCCGCCGGTTCGCCACGCCGCCATGTACTTCAGGTCGATCTCGCCCGGAGACTCCGGCGACCCGGTACCGACGACGCGGCTGCGCATTCCAGGGGTGTCGAGCACGACGGAGCGCGCCGGATCGGGCGAGACGCTCGTTGCGGAGCCCGAAGGAGCCTGTCCCGGCCGGACATGAAGGCGAACGCGCCCGGTTTCAAGAACAACATCCGTGGTTGGCGTACCGCCCGAGCGAAGAGCGCGGACGGTGAACGCCGTACCGAGAACCTGTACGACGGTGTTTTCACTCTTCACCCGGAACGGCATGGACTCGTGTTCGACCTGGAAGTACGCCTCTCCGCGCAACTCCACCGAGCGAGTGGCGGCATCAATGAACGGGAAGCGGTCAAATCCGCGATCGTACGTGAGGGTCGATGCGCCGTTTAACGCGACGACGGACCCGTCGGGGAGCGTCACCTGCTCCTGCACCCCGGCTTTCGTCGAGATGGTCACGGGGCGGGCCCACCAGGCAAACAGCGCCCCGACCACCACGACAGCCAGCACCGACGTCACCGCCGACGCCCAGACCTCACGCCGGATCCCGGATGACTCGCTGGCCGAGCGTGCCTTCGACGGGCGCGGAGCCCGGTCGGCGTGCGGTGACGTGGCATTGAGGTCCAGCGTGTCCGACAGCTCACTCCATGCGTCATCGACATCGAAGGACGATGTTCGTTCCTCCGGCGCGGGATGGTTCAAGAGGGACCACAGCGTTCGGTAGTCCTCCTTCTTCGCCTCGTCGTCGGCGAGATCTCGTAAGTCGGGGGGCAGCGATTTCTTATCCATGAGCCGGGGCACGTGCTCAGGTCGGGAGGGAGAAACAGGAATGCTATGATCGATGCATCAGGTCGGGACGGTGCTCGTGCAGCCGGTCGCGGAGCGTGTCCATGGCTCGCATGATGTGTGTGTTCACGGTGTTCTTCGAAATCCCCATCACGTCGGCGATGGTATCGTGGCTCATGCCTTCCACCCTGCGCAGCGTGAGGGCTTCGCGCTGACGCTCGGGGAGATCGTCAATCCAGCCGTCCAGCAGGTCGCGGAGGAGGCCGGAGTCCACCTCGTCATCCGGGGCCGCGGGTTGCGCATCCAGGTCGTCGGGCCGGAGCAATGCTTCGTTCTCGCGGCGCACGCGTTCATCGCGCGTTCGGTTGTAAACAAGACGCCGCGCCGTCTGGAAAACGTAGGCCTCGATGTTCTCAACATCGGCGAGACGCGTCCGGGCCGACCACAGCCGGACGAAGGTGTCCTGCGTAATGTCATGCGCCGTCGACTCTTCCCCCGTCATGCCGCGCACGTAGCGGAAGACACGCTCCGACAACAGCCGGAAGAGCGCCTCGAAGGCGCCGGTGTCTCCGTCGGCCACACGTCGCGCGATATCCTGCGGCGACGCGTCTGCTTCGGCCTCCTCTGCACGGGATGAGACACCAATCATGAGCGGGATCATGAGTCACAGGGTACGAAACGGTCGGCCGGCTACCGCTCGGGCAACGAAGCCCGTCCCCCGTGGCGAAACAGCGCCGACGAGGCGGTGCGGGTAGGGTATCCGGCGTAGTATCAACATACCAGATATCCAACCTCATGACCCAGGCCGACCTGTACGACCGTGACACGAAAATGTGTAGTTCTTGCAAAGAAGGTTCATAACCGAACAGGGACCGGGCTCCTTTCGGCAGCGCCCGGCCCCTGCTGGTGTCAGTCATACATCATCCACGCGGTGTTAGTTGCTCCCGCTCGGCGGGGTAAGCACCGTGTCGATGCCGTGGATAATGCCGTTGCTCACCTGCACGTCGGGCGCGGCAACCGTCGCGTTTTCCGCGCTCGGGTTCACCGTGATCGTGCCGCCGCTGACGCCGAAGGTGACGTCGCTGCCTTCAAGCGTCTCGACGGACTGACCGTCGGAGATGGCCGACGATTCGACCGCCTGACCAGCGATGACGTGATACGTGAGGATGCTCTCGAGCTGCGACTGCGACGGGACCTCATTGCCGTCAATCTGGCCGTTGTCGTTCGCATCGAGGGCGTCGAGGAACGCCTGGTTCGTCGGCGCGAGGACCGTGAACGGACCGCTGCCATTCAGATCATCGTCCAGTCCGGCCTGCACCACGAGGTCGGCCAGCGTGCTGAAGGTAGGCGTCAGGATGGCCCGCTCCGTGACCGTCGTGGCTTCGAGAAGCACACCGTCGATCAGGTGGACGACGCCGTTCGACGTCTGGATATCGGCTGTCGTCACGGGGATGCCGTTGACGCGCACCGTTCCACCGTCCACGCTGAAGCTAAGGTCACCGCCCTGCAGCGACTCGGCCGTTTGTCCGTCGGAGATGTCGCCGGCTTCGATCGCGCTCCCGGCAACCACGTGGTATGTGAGCACCTTGCTCAGCAGGTCGCTGTCGGCCGTCAGTTCGCCGGCGTCGATGTTGCCGAAGGCTGCGTCGACCGGGGCGAAGACGGTAAACGGTCCGTCGCCGTTCAGGTCGTCATCCAGCCCGGCGGCAATTACGGCGTCCGTGAGCGTTGACAGTTGCGGTGTAAGCACGGCCCGCTCGGTCGTCGTGGCTGCTTCGAGGAGCACGCTGTCGATGAGGTGGACGACCCCGTTCGAGGTTTGGATGTTGGCTGTTGTGACTTCGATGCCGTTCACGCGAACGGTACCACCATCTACGCTGAACGTCAGGTCACCGCCCTGGAGGGTCTCGACCGTTTGACCGTCGGAGATGTCGCCGGCTTCAATTGCGCTCCCGCCGACCACGTGGTACGTCAGGATCTTGTTGAGGAGATCGCTGTCCGCCGTCAACTCGCTGGCGTCAATCTCGTCAAAGGCCGCGTTGACCGGGGCGAACACGGTGAAGGGGCCGTCGCCGCTGAGGTCATCAGCGAGACCGGCTGCGCCCACCGCATCGGCGAGGGTCGACAGACCCGGCGTTAGTACAGCGCGGTCGGTAGTCGTGACGGTTTCGAGCAGGACGCCGTCAATGACGTGCACGACGCCGTTCGAGGCCTGCAGGTCGGCCGTCGTCACATTCGCGCCGTTCACCTGCACGCCGCCGTTGCTCAGGGAGAAGCGCAGCGTCTCCCCTTCCAGGGTTTCGACGGTCTGTCCATCAGAGATGTCGCTCGCGGTGATCTCGCCCTGAACGACGTGATAGGTGAGGACCTCTTCGAGCAGGTCGCTGTCGGAGGTCAGGTCGTTCACATCAATCTGCTGGAAAGCGGTGTTCGACGGGGCGAAGACGGTGAACGGACCGTCGCCGTTCAGGTCGTCATCGAGACCGGCCTGGCCGAGCGCGCCGGCAAGCGTGCTCAGGTTACTGGCATTTCCGGCCAGCTCCGTAATGGTCGGATCCGGCATCGTGCCCATTCCGCCATCATCATCGTCGTTGTCGCAGCCCGCCAGGACGAGGGCGGCGGCCAGAAACAAGACGGTCACGATCGTGGGGAAAAGGCGAGCAAGGGGATGCTCGATAGAGCGTTGGCGAAAGAGTTGCATGGGTGCAGGAGGTTCGTCTGGGAATGCGTACGACAGGTGGAGCAGGCACAAAAGGCCCGCTTGATTTCGCACCCCGGCGACACGCTCGCCCTCCTACGACAATGACACGCCAAATGAAACGAACCCGTGAGTCCGCCCGTGGGCGAATGATCTCGGTGTCCAGACTGCTTCCGAATCTACGTCGGCGTGGTGGACAACCCGGACAGCGCGGACGGCCGGGTCGCCCGTTCAGCAATGATAAAGCGAGGCGGCTCTCGACCCACCCCACGACGGCTCACGGCCCCGGGGAGAGTCAAACGGTGGCCTCGATCACTTACACAGCCTTTGTGTCGAGGTAACAGTGCGGCAATTCCTTTCCGCTCAACGATTCGTACGCTGTACATGCGCCGATGCCGGCAGCCGAGCGATGACACGTCCCCCCATCCATCACCGTTCGGTTCCGACCCAGCGCTCCACTGACGCGCCCGCTTCCGCTGTCGCCGTCCGTGAAGCCGGATTGGCGCGTACGCGCCGGTCTTCGGGGAGAGTTCTGTTTTTAACAACTGCTCAAAGAGGCCGGACGCCGGTTCCACGGCGCGATCGCAGCCGCGGCAGCATCCGATGCATTCTATCGCTCTCACGTCGCACCCTCCGCACACGTCATGGATCACGACGGACTCGCCCCGCCTTCAGGCAACCGGCCCGATGCCAACGCGACACCTGAATCCCCGGCATCGCGACCCCCGCGTCGACAGCGGGTGGAAACACCACACGAAGCGGAGGACGTCAATGCATCCATGGCCACGCCGCTGGCCGGGCGCGAAGAGACGCTGCGCCACCTGCTATCGATCACCACACGTGTGGGCTTGCGTGGCGAGTCGAGCAGGCCCAAGGACGGCCAGAAGCATCGAGATGCCGACGAGCTGAACATCCCTGCGTCAGTTCAGACGCTGCTCGAAGCGGAAGACCTCGCTATTGGCGTTCTCACGTCCGACGGTGTCATTGTTCAGGTGAGCCCCGCGCTCGATCGTCTGATCGGCACATTGCAGAAGGATAACGCACCGGAAGACGGCGACAACGAGTCGGAAGCATGGCGCGGCCGGGCTCTTTCGTCCGTCATCGACCGTGGGGGCACAGGGTCCGCAGTGGCGTCCGCCGTCGAGCAGCTTCAAACGGGAACGCCTTACGCGACCTTCGAGACGGAATCCACCGCTGAGGCGAAATGGAGACAGCCGCTTCGGTGGCTCCTCTTCGGCACGCCCGGGACATTCGCCCGGGTGATTGTGGCGATCCCGTCGTCGCCGGCATTTCGACCGTCTGCCCACGCTTCCCGGAACCGGGAGCCGCACGCTACGGACCGCTCGGAATCGACATCTCCGGAGAAGCGAGTGCAAAAACGGGAGGAACCGGACGCATCGGGTGCGGGGAACAGCGTTCGGACCCTGGATGATCTTCGCCACAACGAAACCATTCTGCGCCACCCCGACGTCGTACATGATATGCTTCGGCAGCACGCCGACTATCAAGTGGAGCAGGAACGGACCAGGATCGGTCGTGAGTTGCACGACTCCGTTGCTTCCGCCCTGGCCGGTGCCTCGATGTGTCTGGAGACCCTGCGCGATCGGCTGCAGGATACCAATGCGGGCGACCTGAACCGAAAGCTGACGGAGATTCACCAAACCGTACGGGATGCGGTCCGAACCGTGACGGACTTGTCTCGGGGGCTCGTGAAGGTACCGGACGTGAGCCGATCGATGCAAAACCACCGTCCGGGTACAGCCAACCGTAGCGTCACCTCGTGGCACCCGTATGGGGAAAGCGAAGAAGCGAACGTGCACGACACGGTCGGAGGAGCTGACCGTGCAGCCGTGCAGGACGTATCCCCGACGGCAGAAGATGAGGGCTTGCTGCGACAAGACATTGAACGCCATCTTCGCCGGCTCGAGGCCTTACATGACGTGACCTGCTCGTTGACCGGTGCCGACGTCCTGGATCCTCTTTCGGTTCGCGACGTCCGTCATCACATCCTTGCGATCATTTCCGAAGCGAGCCACAACGCCATCAAGCACGGACAGGCAGACACCCTGCACGTGCGAGTGACACGGCACGACGACGACCTCACAGTAAGCGTTCTCGATAACGGTAGCGGCCTGACGGACGACGTGAACCGCACACAGGGCGCTGGAATTGAGTCTATGCGTCAGCGCACCCGGTTGATGAACGGCACGCTCCATGTGGCAAACCGGGCCGTCCGCGGCGTATGCGTTCAATGCACGATTCCACGTCCCTCCTCGTAGGACCGTTGTCGAAGTCGATGGGAGGAGGTAGGCCGATCGTGTATGCTACGTCGGCCCTGCCCGACAAGGCACCGCCGTCGCAGCGAGCGCCGTAGGCATGTAACCTGCGGCCCGTATGCGAGAGTTCGCCTCGACGCGTTGTCTTTCGAGGCCGCCGTGTTGCCCGGATTTGCTCTCAGCCGGTTTGAGAGAAGAAAAGCGCGCCCGGAACGTGGCCCCGAATCCCGCCGAGTCTACGCGCCGGGGCGGTGACGGTCGCCTACGACATGTCGATATCGATCACAGCGGTAGCTCGAACCAGCAGCTTTCGTTCGCCGGCCGAGAGCGCGTGCCCCGTTGCGTCCCGGTACGCCTTCAGGTCGGCGGCCAGCACACGCAGATCGATCTTGTCGTCGTATTCTGTTCGGAGCTGCACGATCGTCTGAAGAGCGGTCATTTGCCGGTCTCGCCGGCGGCTCTGAAGGAGATCCCGAATCTCGGAGATGATCCCGTCGGCCCATTCCGGGTTCGTAGGCGGCAGTGACACCGATCGATCCGTCTGAGCAACCCGGTCGACCATCATGGCCGACGGCCGGGCATCGGCAGTGGATGCAACCGACGACGCCTGGACGGGCGACCCGATGAAGTAGACCAGAATCAGGGCGAGTACACCGAGGACGATCGGAAAAGCGAGGCTCCGCCGTTCTTGTCGCGGCGAAGACGAGACGGACGCGCGAGACGTCCGGGCGCCGGAGGCGGGTTGGTGCGACATGAGGAAGATGGCACAAGGAAGAAGTGCGAGAACACATCCGCACAATACAGGACGTGTGTAGTCTCGCGATTACGCCGGCACAACCAAACTGCTACGATACGATGGAGAGCGCGTGAGCGAATCGTGGTGCGCCTGTGAACGACGAAAGTCGGCGGTCTGCATACCGTGTCGCGGGAAAGACCGGTTCGTGGTTTCCCCGCACTGGTGATGGATAATCGACGCCCCGCTCTCCTGGTACCTCCGGCCGATCTCCCCTCTCGAGGTCGTCCGTTCCAGACGCAGCTACCGCGCCGGCCGATTCTCGTCGATCACCCTATCGACGACGAGTAAAAAGACGTATCGGTGACTCGATGCAGACCTGTCGGGCTGGGGAATTGTCGTCGGTATCGGGTAGGCATTCTAATCCCCTCCGACGTCGATTGCCACCGACCCTTTGACCATTCGCCCCGCGGACGGATCGATTCCATCGACCGCATCCGCGTCGCGGGGTGTTGACCGATTCGTGCCGTCGATTGACGTCCGATCACGACCCCGTGTCTTTCGTCGCAGGCTCTGTCTTGTACGCGAGGCCCCATTGCTGCATCGCGGTGAGCACGGGAACGAGTCGGCGGCCCTCGTCGGTCAGCCGATACTCGGTCTTCGGCGGGACAACCGGGTAGACCCTGCGGTCAATGAGCCCGTCCGCCTCCAGTCCCCGGAGTTGCTGTGCGAGCATCTTGTCGGAAATGTCGCCCACGGCATCCCGGATCTCGGAGTAGCGCAGCGTCTCCCCCCGGAGATGCCAGAGAATAAGCACTTTCCACTTCCCCTCAAGGACGCTAACGGCCAGTTCGACCGGACAGGAAAAGTGACGATCTTGTATTGTGAAGGTGGCCATGACGGAATCACTCCATTTCTTACCGAACGGAAAGGCGCTAACATTCTAGTCGGTACTTGACCGACAGAATCTTTAAAGCGAACATGAAGCCGCGGGTTCATCCCGAACGGATCGCCAACCGTCGGCTCTGCGGTTCTGCAGAGACAAGCCCGTTTTATCGTCTCGTTCTGTCTCTCTTTTTCGCGCCGGCCTGTCATGAGCGCTTCCCGAAGCACCACAACGTCGAGCCCCAAGCACGTTCTGATGGTGGTTTCCAACCCCGCGGAATCGACCACCATCGGCGGCCCCGTCGGCTTCTGGGCGTCCGAGTTAACGCATCCCTTCCTCGCCTTTCACGAGGCCGGGTACGATGTCACCATCGCCAGTCCGGATGGCGGCCGCGTCACGTTCGATGCAATGAGCGACCCACGCCATGAGAGTGGGTACGCCCGGGACGACATGATTTCGATGGGCTTCATTCACACAGAAGAACGAATGGCGCTCCTCGATGAGACCCCAAGCCTTCGGGATCTGCGCCAGGCCGACTACGACGCGATCGTCGTCTGCGGTGGACAGGGCCCGATGTTTACGTTCCGCGAGGCCGAGCGCCTACACGACCTCCTCGCGGCGTTTTACGAGGCGGAAAAGCCCACAGCCGCCCTCTGCCACGGCGTGTGCGCCTTCCTTGACGTCCGCCTTCCCGACGGCTCCCTCCTGATCAAGGGCAAAACGATGACCGGCTTCGCGAACTCGGAGGAGGACTTCACGGACGACTACGTCGGTCAGGCCGTCATGCCGTTCCGCGTTGAGGACGAGGCGAACGCGCTCGGGGCTCACTACGTCACCGCCGGGCCGTTCATGCCGTTTGCCATCCGGGACGGACGCCTCATCACGGGTCAGCAGCAGTACAGCGGCACGAAAACCGCGCACCTCGTGATCGAAGCCCTCGGCATTTAGCCGACATCATCGTCAAACCAAGATATTCCGCCCTTCACCGTCATGAACATCACTGTTATCGGGCACGGGTCCGTCGGGGGAACGCTCGCGACGGCGTGGGCGCACGCGGGACACGACATTACGATCGGTGCGCGTGAGCCATCGGGGGATGCAGTTCAGCGCCTGTCCCAGACGATCGGGATCACCGTCACGACGATTCCTGAGTCACTATCTCATCCAGAGGTGATCCTCGTTGCTGTTCCGGCTCACGCGGGAATCGAGGTCACGGACCAGATCGCATCCGCCAGACCGGGCCCAGACACCGTCTTGATCGACGCAACGAATGCTGTTGGCGCCGGACCGGTCCCCTACGAGACCGTCGCCGATGCGCTCCAGGCCCGCGTGAATGGGGCCCGGGTCGTGAAGGCCTTCAACACGACGGGTGCAGAAAACATGGCCAATCCCGACTACGGCGGCGACCGCCTCGATATGTTCATGGCCGGCGATCACGATGATGCCAAGGCGATCACAGCATCCCTGGCGAGCGATGCAGGGTTTGGCGCCTGTTACGACGTCGGCGATCCTTCCTTTTTTGCCTCCCTCGAACATCTTGCTCGCATCTGGATTTCCCTCGCCCTCACGCAGGGACATGGCCGCGAAATCGGCTTCAAGCTGCTTCACCGGCCGGACGCGTGACGCGTCGCGCGCCTGACGGTTCTCGCGAACGATCGCGTCCAACCCATCCGCCTCCGTCTTCGGCGAGGGGTCCGTCTCCTTCTCGCCCGCAGCTACTTCGTTGCTCGCTCGATGGGCGGCGGCGTCATGACGCGCGCATCCGAGGGAGGGGTAAGCTGCGATGCCTCGAAGGGGCGGCGAAACGAAATGCTGTCGGCCCAGGCTTCGCTGCGGCGCTCTCCTTTTTCTCCATCCTTGAACCGGTATCCCCGGAAGTGACGGGGCACGGTCAGTCCGTCCACGGTGACGTAGTCCTCGTAATAAAAAAGGGTTTCGGAGACGTCTGCGTCATCGGGCAGATCCTGACCGTAGGTTACCGTGTACCGGATGGCCTCGACCCGGCGGGTGCGCGGGTGGATGTACAGGGTGTACGTGTCGTCGTCGGAGTAACCCGTTCCCTCGTCATACCCGGCGCGAAGCATCTGGTAGGTCTGGCCATCAAGCGTCTCATCCTGGAGAATCTCCAGCGTGACGCCCGGGTCTGCGAGGACGAACGGGATCTGCTCGAAGTAATAGCCCGTGGTGGCCCAGAAATGCGGATTGGGCTGCTCGAGCGAGTCCGGTGTGATCCATGCGACGTTGCCGTTCCAGGCAAAGGCGCCGTCGATCGGCTCCGGCGCACCGAAGGGCCCGATACTGAGGAGGTCGTGGTAGGCGGTCCGGGTACGGTTGTTGGCGACGAGAAAGGACTTGAATTGAAGGTCGACGTCGCGGTTGGCATACTCCCAGGTGTAAGAACTCGTCGGGGCCTCGTACCACGCGACCAGTCCGCCGTGCGCCGCGATGGTCTCCAGCAGCAAACGCCCGCCGGCGCTTTGCTCCAGGCGGGATCGCGCGGCATCGGCCCGTTCGTTTGCATCCCCTAAGATCCCGGCCTTGAGGGCCGCCTCGGATGTCGATGCTTCGTCGGACGCCGTTGTATCGACGGACGCACCCGGGTCGCTACTGTCGGCGGACGGACAACCGGCTAACACGATTCCAAGAACCAGGAGGGCCAGAAGTCGCAGGTCTATCGGTAGGTGATTCAATATGGTACGCAACGTTTCGTACAAACATCGGGGCGGGTAGACGGGTCAGCGCTCTGCTGCACCGATTCGGGAGGTGTACGCGGCGAAGGGCGAAGAGTGCCTGAGGGAGTCCCGGTGCCGTGCACGATCGAAAGCGGGAGGCCCGCGCAGATGACGGTTTGCATCATCCGGACGTCGCCATGTTGGACTCGATCGTACAGGTTTCCCGGAGGTTCAGCGCGCCGGCGATGTCGCTCCAATGGAATGCGGAGACGCTCTGGTCATCGTGAACCGCTATGAACGCACCGGAGCCGAATGCCCCGAACGATCGCTGGGACAACGCTACGCCGTCCGTGTTCGACGTAATCTTTCCACCGAAGCTGCCCACGGGCTCGAACGAGGTGCGATTGAACACACGAAACTGATTCTGCTCCTCGTCTTGATCGGTCGCGACCCAGTACCCACCTCCGTCGTCGCAGGCGTAGAGCACGAGTCCCTCCGGTTCGTATTGAAACTGTCCCTGACCCACTACCTCCCCGGTGAACGTCCCGTCCAGCGTGTAAATCTTGTGGACCAACTCATCCTCTTCCGCGATCAGAAGGCGTTCGTTTTGCGGATCGGCCCAGATGGTCTCGACTTTTCGAAGGACCCCCTCCCCGGTCGTGTCTCCGAAGGACCGGACGAGCGATCCTTGTACCGTATCGGGGGACATCGTGACGCGGAACTGCTTGACGCGCTCACCAAGGAGAGAATCAGCCGGAATTTGCTCGTCCTCCGTCTCGTAGTTGTCGGTGACGTACAGGGAGAATGTGTTTCCGGAATCCGGCACGACGGTGCCGCCGTACGGACGCCGCAGGACATCCGACCCGAACCAGCCGGCAGACTCGAGCGAGGGCAGCCGGAGGGCCTGAATCCGGTGGTTGTTTCGCTCGATCACGTACGCCATGTCGCCATGGACGACGATGCCGTTCGGGCGGTCGAACTCGGCGGCACCGGTCCCTTCCCGTCCCACGCGGCGGACGGTCTCCCCGGATGTCGCGTCATACACCACAACAGCGTCTCCCTCTTTGGCCGTCGCCAGAATCCAGTGCTCCCCGCTGTCGCCATGCCAGAGCGCCGGGGAGTCAATGTTGTCCGACGGCGTCCGCGGCGTCTCGTACGCTTCGGTCACCGTCACTGGGGGGACGGAGGTGTCAGACGATGATTCGCCCGTCACCGCATCGCCCGCAGTCGCCGGATCCGACTCTTTATCCGCTTCGGGAGACGGGTT
>NZ_DAXETW010000167.1:0-10345 GCF_051155795.1 Longibacter sp. | reverse complement strand
GTGATCGGCGAGCCGTCCGAATGCTGGGCCCGGGGCACATGGAGCCGAAAGCGACCCTCGTTGCGTGGCACGTCCCACTGCCAGCCGAGCCACATCAACGTTAGCCCCTGACGAAGAAGGAGCAGGTCCCCGAGCGACGCCGGATCCGAGGCTAAATCCTCAAACGAGCCGCCGGCATCGTTGAAGTACCGAAGAGCGGCCGGTCGGCCGCGATTGACGATCTCCACCATGCCGATGCCGCGACGCATCTCAACCACGGTCGGCTGCATTAAGACGAACCGGGTCCATGCCTCCACCTCTCCCCGGTCGTTTCTCGGCGCGAGGGACAGATCCGTGATGTTCTGGTTTCGCGGATGCGCAGGATCGAATGCGAAGTAGATTTTCCCGCGGACGACCTCGTATCGCCCATGCGGGCCGGTCGACTCGCCGTCATAAACGACGGAACGGTCCTCCACCTCGACGCGCACCACGCGCCCCTCCACCGTTTGGGGGACGACAAACAGGATGATGAGAATCATCACTGGTACCACGAAGCATCGACGAACCATGTGCGGGGATATGGAGTAGCGGCACAAAACAGGTTGAAAAGGCCGACGTTGACATGCCGAATGATGCTATGCTCGTCGCCGTCTTAACGGTGCCCGCAATATAGTGGAGCCTGGTACAAAGTGTCCATGCCGATCCCGTGCACCGGTTTAAGACCGATCGGGTTGGCGGGATGAAAAGCCGGCTCCGGCATTGTACCTTTTTTCGGCACGACGCCATGCCCCACCGTCCCGTCGGTTCGGCCACGGCGCCTTCAAACATCGAACCCTCATTGAATGCCGTCTACCATGGATGCGTCTCGACCGCACGGCGTGATCGCTGCTTCCTGCACCCCCCTTACAGAAGATGAACGTCCGGATGCAGCCCGTCTCGCGAGCCATATCCAGCGCCTTCAAGATCTGGGATGTGATTTCGTGCTCCTGTTCGGCACGACCGGTGAAGGACTGTCCTTCACCGTAGACGAGCGACGCGACACGCTCGACGCTGTTGTCGATCGCGGCGTCCGTCCTGAATCCCTCCTGATCGGAACGGGCGCGTGTCCCCTTCCAGATACGGTTGCCCTCACGCGTCACGCCACCCAACACGGTGTCGCCGGCTGCCTTGTGCTTCCCCCATTCCACTTCCCCGTCATCTCCGACGACGGCGTCTTCGCATCATACGACCGGCTCATCCGGGAGGTCGACGACGACCGGCTGCGCGTGTTTCTCTATCACTTCCCCGACCTGACCGGGGTCAATATTTCGTTTCCGATCATCCAGCATCTCGTCGATGCCCATGGCGATCAGATTGCCGGTGTCAAGGACTCGAGCCGCGAGTGGGATCACATGCAGGTTCTCTGCCGCTCTTTTCCGAACCTGCGCATTTTCGCAGGAACAGAGCGGTACCTGGCACCGATCCTCGGGGAAAATGGCGCCGGCTGCATTTCGGCCACCGTCAACGTCACGGCGCCGCTCGCCCGGGCAGTCTACGACGCACTGAAACGCGGGGAGGACGTCGGCGATGCGCAAGACCGCCTGACGAGCCTGCGGATGGACATCGGTCAGTACCCCGTTATCACCGCCGTAAAATGCCTGCTCGCCGAGCAGACGGGGGACGCCGGATGGAAAAGGACGCGCCCGCCGGTGGCGGAGCCGTCCGAGGAGATGAAACGAAAACTTGCTGGCGTGCTGGACCAGCTTGCCAGGCTCGACCGCACACGAACCGACCCGTGACACGGCGTCGGGCCCGCGGGATGCTCGGCTGGATCCTACTCCGCGCGAGGCGCCACCTGGACAACACGACCGTCGGGAAGAATACGCTCGTTGGGTGCGGGTTCCTGCGTGGGGAAGTCGCTAAGCGGGACATCCTCGTCTCTGTCCTTCGGTACGTAGTGCACATGGTCGCCGTGAGGGACCTCCATGTATGGCTGACCTTCGAACTGCGTGATCGCACTGTACGACACAATCGCCACCAGAGCGACGAAGAAGATCGCCACGAGAATACGACGCGCCGACCACCCGGACGATGTCTGTGTATCCTCGCTAGAAGAAGCTTCCGTGCTCATGGTCAACAGAGGTTCACTGACAGAGAGGTTAGATCAGATCGGGCCGTAAGGAACGCGCGTGATGGCGAACGGCTCCCTCCGGGTTCTTCTGTGGGCAAGGCCAGAAACGGTACTCCGGAGCAAGGCAGGGATCGCCCCGCGCGAATCCGCTTCGTGCAGCCGCACCATGGGCGGGCGAGCAATCACCGCGGTTCGCTAACCGGTCGCACCGTCCTCAGAATCATCCATTCGGGGCAATGTGATCCCACGCTGTTGCTGGTACTTGCCCTTCTTGTCGGCGTATGACACCTCGGGCACGTCGCCCCGAAGAAAGACGACCTGTGCGATGCCTTCATTCGCGTACACCTTTGCCGGGAGCGGTGTCGCATTGCTAATTTCAATGGTCACATGCCCCTCCCACCCCGGCTCCAGCGGCGTCACGTTCACGATGATACCGCTACGTGCGTACGTCGATTTCCCCAGAACGATCGCCAGCAGATCCGGAGGCATCTTGAAATATTCGACGGACCGCCCGAGCACATACGAGTTCGGCGGAATCAAGATGTGATCCTCGGTTTCATACTCCACCATCGCTCGCTCATCGATACGCTTCGGGTCCACGACGCTGTTGTGGATGTTCGGGGTAAAGACCCGGAATTCGGTTGCGATGCGCATGTCGTACCCGAAGGAACTCAGACCGTAGCTGACGACGTTCTCGCGAACCTGGCCGTCAACGAACGGGTCGATCATCGACGCATCTGTCGCGAGGCGCCGAATATCATGGTCGGGGAGAATCATTCAATGTCTGAATCTGGGTGAAAAGAATCAGTAATGGGACTCGAAGCGGGTCGTCCCGACGTGCTATTCCGCCGTGTCCGGGTCGAAAACCGAGACGGAACCGGCGTCTGCGATCCGCACAGCCGCATCCGGCCCGTAGTTGAACAGGAAATCCATCGCCGACATGCCGGGCTCAAAGCCCTCAAAGTTTTGATGGTAGGGCTCCAGGTCAAAATTGAGTACGCGCGTTTCGCGTTCGTTGCGCGCGTCGACCTCAACCGTATCCTCGCCACAGAGCAGGGGCGTGTCTGGAATATCCAGCGCGTCCAGGACGGCTCCGACCGTGTCGGGCTCTCCCGGGAGATCCGACGCACGGGTGATCGTTGTGTCAAGGTCCATCAGCTCAGCCTGAATCTCCACGGTCCGGCACGTCAGCGCACCCAGCCGATTGTGGTCGTCCTCGTCGAACACGGTCCGAAAGCGGTCCTCATAAAACTCGAAGTACATCGTCGACCGATAGTTGTACATGAAGGCGCGCCAGTGCTTCTCTTTCCAGCGGTCGTCATTATCAACGGTGACGGTTCGAATCGGATCGCCGTACGCATAGCCCTTCAGCGAGACCGTAATCCACTGCCACCCATTCGGATTGCGTAGCTTGCTACGGTTCTGGAACGATTGGCGACTGTATTGAAACGTGTCCGCGAGCACGAAGTGATCTGCGTGTTGCATCAGCGACATATACACGGAGCGAGGAAAATACTCCGGCGGACGAATGGCGATCATCGAGCAGGGTTCGAGACAGAGACGGGAAAGGTCGCGTTCAAGTATGAGTAACAACCTGTGCCGCTCGACCATATGCAAGTTCGTCGCATGATGGCGGACCTCCTTCCAGAAACGTTCATTCACTCCGAGCGGCCCGTTACATAGCTTGGATACCGACGCCGGCCCGGTCCGCCATCCATCCTCCCGGCCGACCCGCGCTACACACCCCATCCGCCGGCTTGGCGCGCCCCGTTCCGAGCGCCTCGCGGTTTTTCACCTTCACCCACCCGATCTTCCGATTCTGTATGCCCACGGATACCGCCTCTCAGGGTTACAATGATTCCATCGAACAGCTCTTCCGGTTTGGATTCTGGCTCCTGGTGGGATCGGTCGTGTTTAGTCTCCTGGGAATGCTGCTCCTGAAGCTCTTTCCGGCAGCCTGGGAAATCTTCGGCCCGATGTACGATAAGTTGGTCAAAACGCCAACATGGACGTTCATGGCCATGCTGGCCATCCTCCCCGTCCTTATGTACGGCGTGTCGCTGGGCTGGAAGAGAATGACCTTCTTCGTCGTCTGGGGCTGCTTCATCGGCGGGGCGAGCGAACTGATCGGGACAACCGGCTTTGCGACGTGGAACGGCGTCGCTCTACCGTTCGGGGCTTACGAGTACACGCAGTGGCTGGGACCGAAGATGTTTGACCACGTCCCCTACTTCATCCCGCCCTCCTGGTTTGCCATGGCGCTCGTCTCGCTGGACCTTGCACGCCGTGCGACGGGCTCGCGGTGGACGGGCGTTCTGCTCGGCACCGTCTTTATGGTGCTGTGGGACGTATCCCTCGATCCGGCCATGACCAAAGGACAGGTTCCGTTCTGGTCGTACACGGTCGATGGCTTTTACTATGGGATGCCGTTGTCGAACTGGATCGGGTGGCTGGTCGTGTCCCTGATTATCATTGTTGGATACGAGTTCATCGGCGGCGGCCTGAAAGAAACCAATCCGTGGGCCCCCTGGCTCTACGTGGTGAACTGCGCGTTCCCGCTCGGCATCTGCCTGCTGGAGGGACTTTACATCGCCGTTCTGGCAGGCGGACTGGCGACGGCCCTCCCCTTCGCAGTGATCTACCTGTCGAACCGGCGAGAGGCCTCAATCAAGACAGCACAGCCCCAGCAGGCGTAGACCGCCGCGTGGCCTGCCGCCCTCGACCGACCTGCCTGAGTTCCCCTTTCCTGCCCTATGTCGACGGCTACGCTCGACACCCGCTCCGACGAGGACCGGTGGATCTGGAGTTCGTTTCGCCACCATTCGCGTACGTTCTCCCTCGCAACGCGCTTCCTTCCGCGATCGGTTCAGATGCCCATCGCGACGCTGTACCTGTTCTGTCGCCGCGTCGATACGCTGGCGGACGAGCGGGTGCTGGACGTCGGAGCCGATCAAACGCTCAGCGAATTGCAGTCCCTCCACCGGTCACTCGACGCGACGCTCGCAGCCAACCCACCCGGCGACGACGTCCTCTGGCGGCGCCTCTTCGAAGTCCACGAGCAGTATCACCTGGACCGGGAGCCGCTCTACGAATTGATCGACGGCGCACGCTGGGACCTGGAGGGCCAAACGGTCGACACCCTCGACGACCTCATACACTATTCCAACCTCGTCGGCGGCAGCGTCGGAGCCATGATGCTTCCCTTCCTCGTCCGCGACGACACCCGACGCACCGATCTTGAGGACCCCGCACGGAAACTCGGGATCGCCATGCAGATCACGAACATCCTGCGGGATGTCGGCGAGGACGCGCGTACCCTCGGGCGCGTCTATCTCCCAGCAACGTGGCTGCGCGATCACAGCGTCAACACGCAAGACCTTCGCGAAGGCAACGTGCCCGACGCCTACCCGCACCTCCTGGAATCAATCATGGAGGAGGCGGAATGGCGCTACCGGGAAAGCTTCGCCGGCATCGACGCGCTCCCGTTGCAATGCCGCATCGGCATCCGGGGCGCCGCGCGGATGTATCGTGAGATCATGAACGAGGTGCGTGCAAATGACTACGACAACCTGAATCACCGCGCGTACGCATCCTTCCGGAGAAAGCTCTTTCTGGTCGCCGTAGACAATTACGAGCGCCGGAAGCACACCCTGAGAGACGTGTAGCATCGCCTCCGACGCCGCGGATACGTCTAAACCCGCGGATACGTCGCTCAGGCTACACGGCAGGAATCCGTCCGTTATCTCGTTCGCTTCGTCCCTGCGACCGCCGTACTCGATGTCAATATTGAAGCGTCTCGGCACAGCGACCGTCCGTGCTCTGATGCGGCATGAACTCCGGTCCACCTTTCGGCGTGTGGCGTGGATGAGCAACACGCCCCCGGCCGAGACCCACGGCCTGCCCGGCAAAGCGCCCGTCATCCTGTACGCCAATCATCACCATTTCTACGACGGGCACCTTCTCTGGTATCTCATCCACACGTGCCTGCAGCGCCCGGCCACCATCTGGATGAATGAGTGGGAGCACTATCCCTTCTTTGCTGCCGTGGGAGCTCAACCCTTTCCAACGGACGATGCCAGCCGTCGTGCCGCAACCATCCGGCGAACCGCTCGGCGGTTCAGAGAGCGCCCACGCACCGTGTTGGCATATTTCCCCGAGGCGGACCTCCACGCTCCCGCCGCCAGCATCCAACCCTTCCCCGCGGGTGCCATCAACCGACTCGGACGCCTTTACCCCGCAGCGACGTGGTGGCCCATCGCGATCGACGTGACGTCCTGGGGCGACAAGTACCCGACGGTCTGCCTTCAACCCGGCACCCCGCACAAAGCACCCGACGGAGCCGAACGGGATCGTTTGGTGCATCTCTGGCATACGCTTCGGAAGACCGCGCCCGAGAGTCCGCACACGATTCTCCTCGACGGTCGAAAGAGCCCCACAGACATCTGGGATTTCTCACGTCTCGCGCCGTTCTTCGAGCGCTACCTCTGACCCTCATATGATCGCGATCCTCCTTCTGACCGTGTCCCTCACGTTCACCGACTCTACTCAGGTCCACTACGCTCAGCAGGATGCGGATGCCCTCAAGACCATGCTCGACTCGGCGGAGACGCGCACGGAAGAGCTGATGGCGCGCTACCGCCTCTACCCGCTTACGGAAGATGAAGCGGTTATCGACGGCATTCCGAAGGAGCTCGGACCGGACGCCTCGGCGCGGGAACTTGCCCTGCTCTCCGGTCTGTGGGCGTATCGCGCGGGGGAGACGAACATTTTCAACGCCGTCCGATACGGCCGCAGGTCGATGAATCGGCTCGAAGAAGCCGAGGCACTGGACCCGGACGAACCCTACGTGCTCCTCGTGAAAGGACAGTCCCTGAT
This sequence comes from Longibacter sp., assembly GCF_051155795.1. Classification (NCBI taxonomy): domain Bacteria; kingdom Pseudomonadati; phylum Rhodothermota; class Rhodothermia; order Rhodothermales; family Salisaetaceae; genus Longibacter; species Longibacter sp. The sequence continues at coordinate 3,381 of NZ_DAXETW010000167.1, read as the reverse complement.
GTTTCGGCCCGACATCGCCGGGAAGGACGTCCCCGCTGCCATCGACATCTTCCGGAGCCTCTCCGAGGTGCTGCACGAACACCCGGAGGCGGGAATTTCCGATGTGGAAGCCCGGAGCTGGCTCTGGCTTGCGCTGAAAGAATCGGGCCGAACCGCGGAAGCGGAGAAGCTCCGGGACGACCTTCTCGCGACCGACCCGGCCCCGCTCTACAGGCAGTTTCTGGCTGACCCGCCGAGCGTGTAGCCCACCCCATTCCCCTTGTACCAGTCCCCCGCACCGCATGCCGACCCTGCCCTACGCCGACGTTCTCGCTCCCATCCTCGCCGGCGTTCACGTTCTGATCTGGGTCACCCTCCTCGCCAACATTGTTTATCTTCGACGGAAACGGACGCGGGCATCCATCAATCAGGCTCCATTCGTCTCGATTCTGATCCCGGCCCGAAACGAGGAAGAAAATCTCAAACGGCTTCTCCCGTCCCTCCTTAAACAGACGTACGAGGCCTTTGAGGTCGTTGTCGTCGATGATGGGTCGACGGATGGGACGTGGGACGTTCTGCAACGAGCAGACGACGATCGACTTCGGGCGGTTCGCGGTGATGGGCCGCCTCCCGGCTGGCTCGGCAAACCGCACGCGTGCTACGTGGCCGCCTCCCACGCGAACGGGGACCGGTACCTTTTCCTTGATGCCGACACCGAATTGAGAGACGAGCAGGCGCTCCAGCGCATCGTCGAGCGCCAGTCTGCGCTGCCGGATGACACGGTCGCGACCGGCCTGCCCCGGCTTCGCGGGGCGGCCCAAGTCCTCGTCAGCCTCGTTCCAAACGCAATCCTCACCGGACTTCCCTGGCCGCTCGTCCGTATCCTACGGATGAAGTCTCTCGGCGCGCTGAACGGGCAGTGCTGGATGGTCGGCGCGGACCGGTACCACACCTACGAGCCGCACGTGGCCGTGAAAGACAAGGTTCTCGAAGATGTCGAGATCGGTCGGTACTTTAAAGGAGAAGGGTTCACACCGGCTCTCCTCGACGTACGAGACGAAATCACTGTCTATATGTACCGATCGTTCGGGGATGCCTGGCGGGGCTTTCGGAAAAACGCGTACCTCATCCTCGGCGGCTCCCCCGCTTCGTTCGTTGCGCTCTATGTCTTCTTTCTAAGTACCTTCGTTCTGTCTCCGTTCGTTCACCCCGGCCTCCTCATCAGCATCGTTCTGCTGAAAGGCACGACCGACCGGCTGACCCGCTTCTCCCCCCTGTACGCCCTGATTGCCCCCATCTCGTACCTGCTGGGAAGTGCACTGCAACTTGACTCCGCCATCTCGCACTGGTCCGGTCGCGTATCCTGGAAGGGACGACAGGTTGGCGACGCGCGCGCCAAGGAGCCGGCGCCACAATCATAAGTGCAACGCTCCGCATTTCCTCGTCGCCCTCTGTCCGTTAGATCACTACCGTTACCATGCGCTTCGCCCTCGTCTTCGCCCTCATTCTCGCCGTTCTAACCGTCGTCTTCGCCCTCCAAAACGACGACCCGATGGCCGTGGATTTCCTCTTCGTTCAGACCCAGGGCTCGAAAGCCCTCATCTTGATCGTCACCTTTGCGATCGGCGTCGTAACCGGCCTACTCAGCACCCTGCCCGGCCGCATCCGAGACAAGCGAAAGATTAAGAAGATGAAAGGGGGACCGTCATCGCCAACACCGGGACCGTCGGCCTTCGAGTCCCCGTCCTCGGAGAGCTATTCGCGGAAAAAGAAGTCGTCGTCCTCATCTGATGCCGGCTCGAACCCTTCCACATCGTCCCAGACCTCGTCATAGGGACTTCGTCGCCCTCTCTTTCGTGACCGCCCGATGATTCCATGATCTCTCGTACGCGGCAAGCCGCCGACCGCCTTCTCTTTCCAGTCAAGAAGCGGAAGCACAAGGTCGGTCTGGCGCCGGGGTCGGTCGTTTTCGTCGGGGAAGCACGCTCCACCCCGGTAACCTTCCACGTCACCACCTATGGGCCGGATACCCACCGCCTCCAGCGGCCGGAATCCGTTGATGCGGCGGTCGACGGCTTTCTAAACGCCGGCGACGGCACGGTAACCTGGCTGGACGTGACGGGGGTACATGAAGCGGACAAGATCCAGCGGCTGGGCGAACGTCTCGGACTGACCGCACTCACACAGGAGGACATCGTAAACACGGGCCAGCGGGCGAAGGTGGAGACGTTCGACGACTCCATCTTCATTTCGTCGAAAATGCTCTACACCGGAAACCACGACGGAGCCGGCCACGTCGTCGCGGAGCAAGTCAGCCTCGTGATTCGCCCCGAGGGTGTCGTCTCTTTTCAGGAAGTCCCCGGCGACATCCTCGATCCCCTCCGCGACCGGATCGCGTCCGGGCGTGGTCGCATCCGCCGTGCCGGCCCCGCCTATCTCGCCTACGCGATCCTTGACGTCATCATCGACAACTATTTCGTCGTACTGGAAACGCAGGCGGAGCGTGCGGAAACGCTGGAAGACCTGATCATGGATGATCCCGACGAGAAGGTTCAGCACGACCTCAACGAGCTCCGTCGAGACCTCGTTTACGTCCGCCGTCACGCCTGGCCTATGCGCGAGGTACTCTCGCATCTGGAACGGATGACCCATCCCCTGTGGCCGGAAGAAACGCTCCGACCGTTCGTTCGCGACGCCTATGAGCACGCCGTTCAGGTGCTGGACATGGTGGAATCGCTCCGGGAACTCGCCGGCGGGCTCATGGACCTGTACATGACGGCGCTCTCAACGCGGATGAACGAGGTGATGAAGGTCCTCACGATCATCGGCACCATCTTCATCCCGCTTACGTTCGTGGCCGGGATCTATGGGATGAACTTCGAAAACATGCCGGAGCTTTCCGCACCCTATGCCTACCCGATCACGATGGCGGCCATGGGATTGATCGCGGCGTTGCTGGTCTATTATTTCCGGCGGAAGAGCTGGCTGTAGGCGGACCCGGATCGGTTACGATACACCCGCTCTCTCCCGCCGCTCCTTCTGGCCTTTTTCGATCACCCCCATGATCCCTCCTCCTCTCCGCCCCGGTGACACCGTGATCGTTCTCGCCCCCGCGAGTGCGCCACGCGACGCCGACCGGTATGCGCGCGGCCTCGATGTGCTGCAGCAGATGTACGACGTGCGCGTCCGCTACCGCCCCACGGAGGTATCGTCCCCACATGGGTATCTGTCTGCGCCGGACAAACGGCGTCTCGATGATCTCCGGTACGCCCTTGCCGACCCAGACGCCCGCGCCGTCATCGCGGCACGCGGCGGGTACGGCTGCATGCGTCTCCTGAACGACCTCCACGTGATCGCGGAAAGCGCGAGCCCGAAGTGGGTTGTCGGCTACAGTGACGTCAC
>NZ_DAXETW010000166.1:0-21028 GCF_051155795.1 Longibacter sp. | reverse complement strand
ATGCAGGAGCCATTAGGGAGTCAGAAGGAAGAAAGCAACGTGCGTGTACATAGACCGCAACATAAATGCCGGGCGATACTTCCTCCAACGAAGGTTAAGAAGATCGAAGCATATCCGAGTGTGGTTTGAGTCATAGGCTGAGTATCGCACGCTAATCTTCAGACTCGGGGTTCTTCTGTGGCTTTCCCACAGTTCAGCTAGCATATCCATAACTTCGCGGGGAACTCCCCGATAGCTTCCACAAAGGGACTCCCCAGGTTCGCTGCGTTCTCCTTTTCTAGCGCTGCAACCTTCCGAAAGATACCAGCCCGCATGGCCGGTTTCACGAGATCAATACGGGACAGAAATCGGCATTTCACCGCGAGACCTTACTATCTCATCCAATCTACAGAGCTAGGTAAACGCAGAAAACCCCGCCAGAAACGCCGTTTCGGGCGTTCTCGTGGGGTTTTTTGTGTGGAGCTAAGGAGATTCGAACTCCTGACCTCTGCAGTGCGATTGCAGCGCTCTACCAACTGAGCTATAGCCCCATCTGGATCATCTCCGCGGTAGGCGGAGCGTCATCATAAGTCGCTTGGGCAAACGCTGCCTCTTTTCCCCTGTTCCGTTGCGCGTCCAGGCAGGCCACCCGGCCGCCGTGAGAAATCCATGAACCAATACCCGGCGGCGATAGCACGTTTCGACCGCGTGCGGGACTTGACGAGCCGGTAAGATCCTCGCTCGACCAGGCACCTCGCATCACGACCGTCGTTGCGCTCCATACCTGTCATAACGACCGCCTCGCGCACGATGAGCCACCAAAAAGGCAACCTCCCGACAAAGACCTGTCCCGTCTGCAACCGCGAGTTCGAGTGGCGAAAAAAGTGGGAGGACGACTGGGAGAACGTGAAATACTGCTCTCAGCGCTGCCGCCGCAACAAAAACCGAGACGATATTCCGTGGGCGAAAAACGACTAGCGTTGTCGGTTGAAGGTGCTTAGGTGTGTACGTATTCGAGGACAACCCATGCAGCCAACCCGGCAGGGGGCGCTTTCAAGAACGTACTTACGTACAAACATACAGACGTACGACAGCCCACTCATCTCCCATCCCTTACACCCGAAACCTCGCCGCTATGTCCACCGCCATCGTCTGGCACCGTAACGACCTTCGCATCCGCGACCACGAGGCGCTTTCGTACGCGGAGGAGCGTCACGACGTTGTGATCCCGGTCTACTGCTTCGACCCGCGCCAGTTTGCCACGACGATGTTCGATCTCCCGAAGACGGGGCCGATCCGGGCGCGCTTCCTGCGTGAGAGCGTCGCCGACCTGCGGGCGTCCCTGCAGGACCTCGGCGCGGACCTGGTGGTGCGCCACGCCAAGCCGGAGGACGTGCTGCCGGAACTGATCCGCGCCACGGGGGCCACGGACGTTTACATGTTCGAGGAGGTCGGGACCGAAGAAAAGGAGGTCGAAACGGCCGTCGAGAACGCTGTGGCCGACACGGACGCGCGTCCGGCGTACTTCTGGGGAAAAACGCTGTATCACCTCGACGACGCGCCGTTTGATGCCCCGAACGACGTACCGGACGTCTTCACGCCGTTCCGAAAGAAACTGCAAAAGCAGTCGCAGGTCCGCCCCACCATCGCTGCGCCCTCCCAGCTTGCGCCGCTTCCGGATGCCGTGGACCCCGGGACGATTCCGTCGAACGACGACCTCGGCGTGGAGGGCAATCCGGCCGTCGACGACCGCGGCGTGCTGCCGTTTGAGGGCGGCGAGACGCAGGGACTCGACCGCGTCCAACAATACATCTGGCGCGACGACCACCTCAAAGAGTACAAAGCCACGCGCAACGGACTGCTGGGCGAGGACTACTCGTCCAAGTTCAGCCCCTGGCTCGCGCACGGCTGCATCACGCCCCGGCAGATCTACGAGGAGGTCCAGCGCTACGAGGACCGGCGCGTCAGCAACAAGTCGACCTATTGGATGATCTTCGAGCTTATCTGGCGCGACTTCTTCACCTACGTCACCTGGAAAGCCGGCCCGAAACTGTTCTACCCCGGTGGGCTCAATGACAACGACATCGACTGGTCCTACCACGACGAGTCGTTTGAGAAGTGGGCGACGGGCACGACGGGCATTCCGTTCATCGACGCCAACATGCGGGAGCTGAACACGACCGGCTTCATGTCGAACCGCGGCCGACAGAACGTCGCCAGCATGCTGTCGCAAAGCCTGAAGCTGGACTGGCGGATGGGCGCGGCCTACTTCGAGTCCAAGCTGGTCGACTACGACGTGGCCAGCAACTGGGGCAACTGGGCGTACAACTCGCGCGTCGGCAACGACCCGCGATCGCGCTACTTCAACATCGTGAAGCAGGCCCAGCGCTACGACGCAGACGGCGACTACGTCCGCCACTGGCTGCCGGAACTGTCGGATGTCCCGGACGAATACGTCCACGAACCTCATACCATGAGCCCCGAAGAGCAGGAAGCGTACAGCTGCATCCTCGGCGCCGACTACCCCGAGCCATACGTCGACCTGAAGAAAACGTACGACCGCATCCAGAGCGAACGGTAGGGATTATCAATTGTCGATTGTCGATTGTCGATTGTCGAATGGGGGCAGAAGGCTTGGTTCGCTGCCATTCTCAATCCGCAATCCGCAATCTATTCCCCGACCCGTCCGCCGGCAACGAAGAAGTCGTCCTGTCTCCAGGCGCAGTCGACGTCGCGGAAGCCGGCGCGCTCCATCGCTTTGAGCTGCGCAAAGAGCGGGAGCGTGCCGACGTGATCGCCGACGAAGCAGTGCCCGCCGGGAGCCAGTCGGTCGGCGATGCTACGAAAGAGAAGGTCATAGCGAGATTCCGCCTCCGCCCGCTCGATGTCATGTCCGACGATAGCATGGAGAGCAAGCGAGGCAACGACCACGTCGTAGGGACCGCCGGGGATCGGCTCGCCGTCGGCCTCGATGGACGCCTGAAGCGGCTCGGCATCGAGCGTGAGCGCGTCCGCCTTTTCTCGCGCGATCGAGAGCAGGTCCGGGTCCTCGTCTACGAGCGTGATGTGGACCTCCGGGTAGGCGCTGAGAACGGTTACCGCGCCATTGCCCGTGCCGCAGGCGAGATCGCAGACCCCCGTCCCCGGCGGGAGCGGGGGAAGCGCGTCGCGTAGCTCCTCGAGCATCGGTAGCGCGAGGGGCATCCGTCGCTCCAGGTGCAGGTCGTACCAGCGGCCGTCGCGCCAGAACCCACCATTCCGGCGCACATTGGCCGTCCAGTTCGAAAGAGACATAGAGGATGTCTGGGAGGAGTCGTAAGGGGAAAGAGGCAGAACGCGACCGTACCGTGCGGGCGTGCAGCGCGTTCGACTGACCCCCGTCTGTGCGCTCGTCCAAGCACCGAGCGTCGGGTCAGAAACCTACGGAATCCTTTCCTGACGAAACGTTCCCGACCCGATCTCCGGACCCGGCATGCGCGCCTGCCCTATCTCCAATCCGAAATCCGCAATTCCCGATCGACACTCCGTCACGCCGCCGAGCGCCGCTTGAAGATCCCGCGCTCGTTGACATGGCCAACGTAGCGCCCGAGGATCGTCACTTCTTCGAAGACGTCCGGATGGATGTGGATGTCGTCGTACTCCGGATTACAGGGCTCCAGCCGGAGACCATTCTTGTCGTGGAAGACGCGCTTGAGCGAGGTTTCGCCATTATAGAGCACGGCCCCGATGCCCCCTTCCGGTATGTCGTCGTCGATCAGCAGCACGTAATCCCCATCGCGGATGTCGGCCCCCTGCATGGACTGGCCCGCGACCCGAATCGCAAAGAGACGGTCGATGTTGGGAAAGATCATGTCGAGCGTGATGGTACCCAGGTCGGCTTCGACGGCCTCCTGGAGCGTCCCGGCGGAGATGATCCCGCGAACGGGAATGCCGGTCTCCTCATCGTCCCCCCGGTGCTTCGGCGCCAGCTGATAGCCCTGACTGTCACGGACCAGATGCTTCTTCCGATGCAGCGCCTTCAGATTCTGCGTGACACTGTTCGGCGAGCGGTACCCGAAATGGTCGATGATCTCCCGGTACGTCGGCCACACTTCATGCTCCTGCGTGTGGTCGATCAGATACTGGAGGAACTCGTGCTGCTTGGCGGTGAGCTTTTTCCGACCCATAGGTTGGCAGCGTGATCTGTCGCGCGACTCGGCGAGCGGGAAAACCGGCAATGCATGCCGACGGTGCGCCGGACCACGAAAAAACGGACACCAGAAAATCAGCCTCTCTCGGCGTTGCGGCCCGAAACATATGTTCCACACAGTAAGAGTAGCCACACCGCCGGAAAAGGTCAAGCGGGGAGGACCTGTAGGGAAGAAGGGAAGAAGGGGAGAAGGGCGAACGTGTGAATGTGGGACGCGCTCCGGGGCCTGGAGTGGACGGCCCGGGATGACGCGAGCAGGGGTTCGCGTTTTATGATCCCCGACCGCGATGCCGAACCAACCAAACCCTCACGCCGGGAACGACGCCACCCGCCGTCTAGAGCCCGGAGCGCCTCCCGCATGACGCGGCACGCACACGGCAAACAGGGAAATACAAAAGCCGAAAGAGTTCAAACGGGCACGCTCTCAATAACGGCAATTCCCACCGCCTCAGCACCCCACCCTGCACTCAGTACTCAGCACTCAGCACTCAGCACTCAGTACTCAGTACTCAGCACGCTCAACCAACACTCAGTACTCAGAACCAACACCCAGCACCCACTACGCCCCCCATCACAACCCAACGCATCAACGACCCAACGCATCAACGATCCAACGCATCAACGATCCAACGCATCAACGATCCAACGAACAAACCCGTCCCTACCCCTGCCCCTTCATCTGCGAAATCACATCCCGGCTTCGCGTCGGGTACGCGGACTCGAAGTGAAATTGCATGTACTCCGCCACGAGCTGGTGCACCCGAGCCCGGGTCTGGCGGTCGAGGTCCATGCGGAGGATCACGTCCACATCCGCGCGGGCCAGGATGGCAAACGCCCGGAGCGCAGCCCGCGACGCCTTCCGCGCGTGACTCGGCCGGGCCGTCCGGGGATACACCCCCCCATTCGCGAGGGATAGGATCCCGCCCTCGTCGGTGACGGCCTCGACATTGTCGCGGTCGATGGCCGGGGCCACCCCCAGCACGCGCGCCACCCGAAGCTGGACAAACGGCCAGAGGTTGTCGATCCGCTCCTCGGCGCGGTCGAGCGCATCCATGGCGCTCAGGGTCAGCCGGAAGACGGCCGGCTGCGGGTCCTCCTCCTCCATCAGCGCGTCCACAAGCTCGACGATGCGCAGGCCGATGGTGATCTTGTCGAGCCGCCGGTTCAGGTCGTGAAACGCGCGGACATGGCTGCTCTCGCTCAACATCTGCAGCGTACGCGTGGGCTTGTAGTAGTACACGACCTGCGTGAATGCCATCGGCTGCAGCGTCGAGCCGAACGAACTCTTCGTCCGGCGCGCGCCTTTCGCCATCACGCTCAGCTTCCCCTGCTCGCGGGTGAACAGCGTCACGATCCGGCTGGTCTCGCTGTAGTCCATCCCCCGCAGCACGATTGCCTGCGTCCGAATGATGTCGCGCTGGGCCATGGGTGGCAACTAGCTGGATGGGAAAACCGGACGTCGGTGTTATGCGGTCGCGCCTCGATGTGTCTACAGAATAGTACGAGACCGCACACTTCGCGATCAATAGGCCGCCTCCATCCGACCTCCCGCCCCGATGCACTGGCTCCACCTCCTGCAGCAGCGGCTGGCCATCACGCGCCGCGAGGCGCTGGCGATTCTTTCCGTGCTCGCCCTCTTCTTCGCCGGTCTACTCGCGGAGTACGTCCAGAAACGGAACGTCCCGCCCGTCGATCGCAGCCTGCTTCTCACCGACTCGCTCGACCTGTCGGACACGCTCCACGTCTCCGACACGACCCAGCCACCCGTCGCACAGGCCGACGCAGCCGGAGCGCCATCACCGACGCCTGCCGCGGGGAAAGATCCGTTTGGCCGGGCTGTCAACCTGAACACGGCGTCCTCTACCCAGCTGGAAGAGCTGCCGGGCATCGGGTCGTCCCTCGCCGACCGGATCATCCGGCACCGCGAGCGGCGACCCTTCACGAGCGTCGAACAGCTTACCAGCGTCCGGGGCATCGGACCGAAAACGCTGGACGCCGTCCGCCCCCTCGTTCGCGTCGGCGAACCGTGACGCCGTAACCCTACGACGTGCGCTCCGAGGCGGCAGACGGGTCGTCCTCCGGCGCCTCCGAACCAATGTCGGAAAAGGCCTCGTCCGACGGATCCTGTGCCTCCTTCTCGGCCTGCTCGGCGCGAACCTTCTCGATGTGCTCGGCGATCTGATCGGGCGTCCACTTCTCGGCGACCTTCTCCTCCCGATCCAGAAACCGCCAAACAGGCACCAGCAGCGCGGCGGCCAGCACGCTAAACCCGATGAGGGTAGCGAGGATGATCGGAAGATATTGCGGGTCGAAAAGAAGACTGCCGTCCATGGGTCGCGCGGGCAAGCCGGCGTCTCGGAAAGGTCGGGCGGGATCGGGATTGCTGTGCTCGGATAAACGACAACCCGAAGCTTCCGTTCGGCAGCACACCACGCAAACGCACCAGTCAGAGCGAATCCACGCTGAATTGGCGGTCGCCCATCCGTCGGTGCCCACCCCATTCCACATCTGGCATGGATCCTCGTAAGACCGTCCCGGTTTCGACATCTTTCGAACCGACCGGTCTGCATCTACCGAATCTGTTTGCTACCTTGATCGTCGTCTGCCGGCGCGTCTCTGATCGCCGGGACGGGTGCGACGCGCACTAACTTTCCACATGCCGCTTCTTCCTCAATGGAAACCACCAACGCACGAATTTTGATCGTCGAAGACGACCCAGAAGTGGGCACGGGTCTCGAAGACTTCTTTTCGATCAAAGGGTATGACGTGACGCGCGCGACCGACGGTGCGGAAGCGATGCAGCAGATCACGACGCTCCCGCCGTACGATGTGGTCCTCCTCGACGTCATGCTCCCGGAAAAGGACGGCTTCGACGTCCTCCGTGAAGCCCGCAAGGCCGGCGTCGACTCCCCCGTCATTATGCTCACCGTGAAGGGGCAGGACAAACACAAACTCCGGGGCTTCGACCTGGGAGCGGACGACTACGTCACCAAACCCTTCAACGCCGAAGAACTCGCCGCCCGGGTGCGCGCCGTCCTCGAACGGAGCCGCTCCTCGGAGGTCGACGACGACGCCTACACGTTCGGCGACGTCAAAGTCGACTTCGACACCCACACCGCCGTCAAAAACGGGGAAGAGGTCGAGTTCACATCGCTCGAATTCGACATCCTGGAGTACTTCATCAACCACCGGGGCCGCACCGTCAGCCGAAAACAGCTGCTCCGCGACGTCTGGGGCATCAGCGGAGACATCACCACCCGCACCATCGACCGCCACGTCGCCTCGCTCCGCAAAAAGATCGAACCGGATCCGAACGAGCCGCAGTTCATCGAAACGGTCTACGGCATCGGCTACAAATTTTCGGCATAACCAGTGCTCTGCACCGTGGAGACGCGTCTCGTCGCGGCTCCACCCCGCATGCACCCTGCGAAGCACACCGACCAACGGAGCTCCGACCCCGGCGGCTCCGTTTTTTTGTTGGAAAACCGGGGACACGTACGCCGCTCGGCCACTCCCGACCGGTGTGCCGGCGCAGCCGGGCACGCGGGGCGCGTCCATCGCTCCGACTCTCCCCGATCCGCATCCCCTCAGCCCCCACAGCCCGGTCTACCCACGATATTACGCGTCGCAGATCGTGCGTCGTGGGTTGTGGGTTGGATGGACGCGGAACGCTTCCGGTCCCGCCTGCTCTCACTCCGGACGGCCTCCGTGGAACCGGAGGTGACGGGCCACCGTGGAGCCCTGTCCGCCAAATGTTCTACTTCCCTTCCCGCACCGCCTCCCATGGCAACCGTCAAACGCGGCCAGCACATCGAGCTGGAGATCGAAAAGTTCGCCGACAAAGGCAAATCCCTGGCCCGCGTCGACGGCTACGTCGTCTTCGTCCACGGCGCCGTCCCGGGCGATCGCGTGAAGGCCTACGTTTTCAAGAAGAAAAAAAGCTACGCGGAGGCCAAGATCGACGAGGTCCTGGAACCGAGCGAACTCCGCACGGAGCCGCGCTGCCGCTACGCCGACGAGTGCGGCGGCTGCAAGTGGCAGCACGTGGAGTACGAGGCACAGCTGGAAGCCAAGCGACAAAGCGTCGAGGAAACGTTCGCCCATCACAGCGACTTCTCCGGCATCGACGTGCCACCCGTCATCGGGTGCGACACGCCGTACAACTACCGCAACAAGATGGACTTCGACTTCAGCGCAGACCGGTGGCTGACCTCGGCGGAAATCGACTCCGGAAAGGACTTCGACACCGACTTCGCGGTCGGCCTGCACGTCCCCGGCAACTTCTTCAAGGTGCTCGACCTGCAGGAATGCCACCTTCCGGCGCACATCACGCCGAAGCTCGTCAACGGCATCCGCGACTTCGTGAAGGACCGCGGCTGGGAAGCGTGGGACATCCGCAACCACACCGGCTTCCTGCGCCACCTCGTCATTCGCACGGGAGAGCACACCGGCGATGTCATGGTCAACCTCGTCACCAACGGTTACGACGAGGAGCGCATGGAGGCGATGGCGGCGTTCCTGCAGAACGAATTCCCCGAAGTGTCGACCTTCGTTCACACCAACCACCGGGGCAAGTCGCAGAACCCGCAGGGCCGCGAACGGACCATCTTCGGATCCGGCGTCATCTACGACGTGATCGGCGGATTCCGCTTCGCCATCAGCCCGAGCGCGTTCTTCCAGACGAACACAAGCCAGGCGGAAACGCTGTACGAGGTCGCGCGCGACTTCGCCGACCTGAAGCCGACCGACCGCGTCTACGACCTCTACTGCGGTGCCGGCACGATCTCCATCTTCCTGGCTCGCCGCGTCGACAAGGTCATCGGCGTCGAAATGGTCGAGGCAGCGATCGACAACGCCCACACGAACGCGGCAATGAACAACGTCCACAACTGCACCTTCCGCAGCGGCGACCTGAAGGACGTCTTCACCCCCACGTTCATCGCCGAGCACGGCCGCCCGGATGTCCTGCTGGTCGATCCGCCCCGCGCCGGGATGCATAAAAAGGTCGTCCAGCAGATCGCCGACCTGCACCCCGAGCGATTCGTCTACGTCAGCTGCAATCCGCAGACCCAGGCCCGCGACCTCGACCGGCTCAAAGATCACTACCGCATCGACCGCGTCCAACCCGTCGACATGTTTCCCCACACCCCGCACATCGAAAACGTCGTCCGCTGCACCCGGAGGTGAGGGGGACCGGGGGAATGTGGGAAGGGGAGAAAGGGAGGATAGGGGAAAGGGAGAATGGGGGAAGGATCGGTGAGGTTTGGGGATCTGAACCGCTTGCCTACACACCTCAATACCTAAAGAACCTGTTTGGTGGATGGACGCGACGCCGAGACATAGTGGTCGAAGCCTCCACGTAGCGCTCAAACGAGCCCTGTAGTGAAGCTACCGGGCGAGTGCCGTAGCTTCGTGGAGCGAGATCCGGGAAGTCGCAGGCCGCAGACAGTCCGCCAAACGGGTTCTCACACTTTCACACCTATATCAAGGGAGTCGGATCGTTTGGCCGGGCTTGACCTCGCCGGATGCGTCGAGCAGGAAGTCGTTGGCCTGCCGAATCTGAATGGCGTTGCCGGCGTCGCCGTAGGTTTCCTCGGAGATGCTTGCCAGCGTTTCTCCCGCCTGCACCGTCCGGAATGCCGGCTCGGCCTTGGTGTCCGCGTCCCGGACCATGAGCGCATCGTCGTTCACCTGCGTGATCCCCTTCACGTTACCGGCGAGCAGGATCGCGGTCTCGCGCACCTCTTCGGAGACGGCCTCCCCGAACACGGTAACCTCTGTGCCCCCGTCCATCACCACAAGGTCCTTCACCTGCCCGGGAACGACGTCCTCGATCCGCTTCTGGATCGCACGAGCACTCTCGATCGTGGTCTCGGCATCCAGCGGGACGCCGGTGTCACGAGTAAAGTCGAAGGTGGCCATGAGCAAAAACGGTGATTAACAAGGGCCGATGACGCATCACGTACGGGCTCTGCGATCAGATGTGTCCCGAGGAAACGGGGTGAGGTGTGAGGGCTGTCGCGTGAGGGCTGTGGCGTGAGGACTGTGGCGTGAGGACTGTGGCGTTTCACCCACCCATTCGCCCTTCGCAATTCGCACTTCGCCCTTCGCAATTCGACATTCGCAATTCGACATTCGCAATTCCCTCCGAACCTTCCCCGACGCGACGCTTACGCCAACCGGCCACATGTCCTGACGAATCCAAGCTCGTTCCGTGACCACTTACGCCCAGTACGAAGCGATGACCGCCGCCGACGATGCGGCGACGAACGGTGAGACCGTGTTCGTCACCGGCGGCACCGGATTCGTGGGGAGTCATGTCGTGCAAGAACTTCTCCGCCGCGGGGCCGCGGAGGTCCGGTGCCTCGTCCGCTCGGAGCCGAAGTGGCTGGAAGAGATTCACGCGACTGCACCGGACCGGGTGAGCTACGTCGAGGGCGAGCTCTCCAACATCGAGATGCTCTGGGACGCGCTGGACGGCGTCGATCGCGTGTACCACGTCGGCGGCCGGACGCGAGCCCGCACCTACGAGGCGCTGCAGCAGGCCAACGTCACGTCGACGATGAATCTGCTCGGTGCCGTCAAGCACGCCGCCCCAGACGTGAACAGCGTGCTGGTGACGAGCAGCCTGGCTGCCGTCGGTCGGTGCGACGCTGCGGAAGCTACGGAGGACATGCCGCTTCAGCCCGTGAGCCGCTACGGACGCAGCAAGGCGGAGATGGAGGCGTCGATCCGCAATCCGCACCAGATGACGGAGTCGTACGCCGATGCCCTGCCCATCACCGTGGTCCGCCCGCCGGCCGTATACGGTCCGCGTGACCGGGACATCCTGCAGTTCTTCCAGGCCGTCCAGCGACACATCTGCCCGGTCGCCGGTCCGGCATCGGAGCCGGCGGTGAGCCTCGTCCACGTCCGGGACCTGGCCCGGGGGATGGTGGCGTGCGCCGAGTCGGACGCGACCGTAGGCGAAACCTACTTCATCGGGAGCGAGCACGCCTACTCGTGGAACGACGTGAAAGACGCCGCCACCGCCGCCCTCGACACGTGGGCGATCACGCTACCAGTACCCACCCCGCTCGTCGGTCTCGTGGGAGCAGCGTCGGAATTCGCCGGGCGTCTGACGGGCAACTACCCCGCGCTCAACCGGGAGAAAGCGAAGGAAATCCGGCACGCCTGCACCATCTGTTCCAGCGAGAAGGCGCGCGAGGCGTTCGGCTACCATCCCGTAATCGACCTGAACGAGGGCGTCGCCGACACGATCGACTGGTACCGCGCCCAGGGATGGATGTAAAATCCGGCCACGGAGATGGGAGCGGTCCGCCGGTCGGGACGACCGGATCGGACGGGATATTGAATGTGACGACCGGTGGCCGCGTCGCGGCTCAATGAGTGCCATCTCCCGCTCCTTTGGTCCCTCTACACCATGTCCCGCTGTCTCCCAAACGCCGTCGCTCCCACACTCGCCATTCTCCTCGGACTTCTCGCCACGACCGGATGTCTCGGTCATGCGCCAATGAGCGAGACCGTAATGTTTCGGGACGCGTCGACGACGCCCCGGCACACGTCCGCGGCCGGCATCGGACTCACGACGACATCGGCCGCCCACCTGCCGTCGCCGCCCGCCGGAACGGGAGACACGCGCTACCTGAGGGCGTCGGATGCTGATCTTCCCCGAATCGGAACCTACATCGCGCTCTACGACTCGGAAGGTGCGTTCGCCATGTCCGCCACGGGCGGCGTCTTGGTCGCGGGCATCGACGCAACGCTTCGCCTCACCCCGAGCGTGTACGCCACCGGAGCCTTCGGGCCGGGCGAGGAGTCGGCGACGGCGCAAGTTTATCTACAGCACCGCGTGCTGAACGGCTCGTCCGGTGGGGCGGCCGTCGCCGTGGGCTACCGGCGCGAGGAGGTCAAGACGTGGGCCGACGAAGGCGGACTCTTCGCAACGGTCGCGATGCCGCTCGACATTGTCGGACTGCGAACGCACGGCCTCCTCCGTCTCACCGACAAGAACAACATCGGGCTACGGGTGGGCGTGTTCGGCGGCGTCACGAGGGAGACGCGCGACGCCGTCGTCACGGTCTCATTCACCGCCGGCGGGTTCTGATGCCCCTCTCGGACCCTGCCCCCTCACGCCCCTCACCTCAAACCCCTCCTCCTTGGACGTGACCTCCCCGTTCGCCTCGGCCGTCCTTCAAGTTTGGCGCTCCCTTCATAGCACGCGTCAGCGTGGGCAGCGTCGTGCGCCAGGGGCGTCCCCGGATGGCGTTCGTTTTCCCGTCCCCACCCTGCGCCCATCCTTCATCTCTTGAATTCCAGGTTCGGTCGAACCGGAATGCAACGAGCCCGAATCCTTGCCCGCCATGCCTCGTAACGCATGGGTGCTGAAGCGGTCGTGATTGTTCCCTTTTTACGCCAAACCCCCGTTCCACTGTGAGCTCCCTCGGTTTCAACACGGGCTATATTGAAGAGCTGTACAAGCAATACCAAGAGGATCCCAGCAGCGTAAGCGAAAGCTGGCGGGACTTCTTTGCCGATTACCACCCGGACGAGTCCTTCGTCGCGGCCACGCCTTCGACGGAGACCCCGAGCGAGACCCCAAGCAAGGGAGACGGGGAGCCCTCTACAGCCCCGCCCGCTCCGGACCAGAGCACCGCTCCCGCTGAGGCCAAGCAGCCGACCGGCGACGGCGCCCCGGTGACGCCCGCCTCCGCCCCCGCTGTGCAGGAAGACAAGGTGGAAGTCCAGGCGCTTCGCGGTCCGGCGGCGAAGATCGTCGAGAACATGGAGGACAGCCTCGGCGTGCCGACGGCGACCTCCGTGCGCCGCATGCCGGTGAAGCTCCTCCTTGAAAACCGGAAGCTGCTGAACGACTACCAACGGCAGGTCGGCGGGGAAAAGGTCTCCTTCACACACATCATCGCCTACGCGGTCGTGCAGGCGCTAAAAGAACAGCCGTCGCTCTACAGCACCTTCTCCCGTGACGAGGAGGGAACGCCGCAGCACGTGATGCCGAAGCAGATCAACTTCGGCCTGGCCATCGACATCGAGCGGCGCGGTAAGCGCACGCTGATGGTGCCGAACATCAAAGACGCGGGGTCGATGAACTTCGCGCAGTTCCTCGGCACCTACAACGACCTGATCAGCCGAACGCGAAACGGCAACCTCAAGATCTCGGACTTCGAGGGCACGACCGCGACCCTCACGAACCCGGGCATGATCGGGACGTCGATGAGCGTCGCGCGCCTTATGCCAGGGCAGGGCGTAATCGTCGGGGCCGGCGCGATCGGCTACCCGCCGGAGTACCGCGGCTACGCCGACAGCGTGGTAAGCAAGGCGGGCATCTCGCCAGTCATGACGCTCACGTCCACGTACGACCACCGCGTCATCCAGGGCGCGGAAAGCGGTGCGTTCCTCAACTACATCGAGGAGCAGCTAATGGGGCAGCACGACTTCTACAACCAGCTCTTCTCCGATCTGGGCGTGCCGTACCAGCCGTTCCGCATGCTCAGCGACTCGACGCCGCAACTCGGCCAGGTCGGACAGAATAACGAGCTGGACATGACGGAGAAGCAGGCGTCCGTCCTGCAGCTCATCCGGGCTTACCGCGTCCGCGGCCACCTGCAGGCAGACACCAACCCGCTCGGCTACGAATGGCAGTACCACACGGAGCTGGACCCCGCCACCTACGGGCTCACCGTGTGGGACCTCGACCGCGAGTTCATCACCGGGGGTCTCGGCGGCGAAGAGCGGCTTCCCCTCCGAGAAATCCTGAAGGTCCTCCGCGAGGCCTACACCCGCAAGATCGGGACGGCCTTCATGCACCTGTCGGATCCGGAAGAGAAGGGGTGGATCCAGAACCGCATCGAGCCGCAGAACGATCAGCCGACGCTCTCCAAAGAAGAGCGGCTTCGCATCATGCAGAAGCTGAACGCGGCGGAGTCGTTCGAACGGTTCCTGCACACGAAGTACATCGGACACAAACGCTTCTCACTGGAAGGCGGAGAGACGATGATCCCGATCGTCGACACCATCCTCTCCGATGCCGCCAACCAGGGCCTCGAGGAAGTCGTGATGGGGATGGCCCACCGGGGCCGCCTGAACGTGCTCGCCAACATCATCGGCAAGCCGTACGAGCAGATCTTCTCCGAGTTTGAGGGAAGCATCGACCCGAACACGACGCAGGGCTCCGGCGACGTAAAGTACCACCTGGGCAACGAGGGCACGTTCACGTCGATGGACGGGGAGAAGATCGACGTTACCCTCGCCTCCAACCCGAGCCACCTCGAAGCCGTCAACCCGACGGTCGAAGGCATGGTGCGGGCGAAGCAGAACCTGATGCGCGGCGACCACCCGTCCACGACCGACGGCGAGTACTACGACAAGGTCTTCCCGCTGCTCGTCCACGGCGACGCAGCCTTTCCGGGTCAGGGCGTAGTCGCGGAAACGCTCAACCTGAGCCAGCTCCGCGGCTACAAAACGGGCGGCACCGTCCACCTGGTCATCAACAACCAGATCGGCTTTACGACCGTACCGGAGGACGCCCGTTCGTCCACCTACGCCACGGACCTTGCGCGGGCGATCGAGGCGCCCATTTTCCACGTCAACGGCGACGACCCGGAAGCCTGCGTGCGCATCGCGCGCCTTGCCTTCGAATACCGGCAGCGCTTCAACAAGGACGTCGTCATCGACATGATGTGCTACCGCGTCCACGGACATAACGAGGGCGACGAGCCGACCTTCACGCAGCCGCTCCTCTACGAGAAGATCGAGGCGAAGCGCTCGCCCCGGAAGCTGTACACTGAGCTCCTGCTGCGTCGCGGCGAGCTCGAGCCGGACGAAGCCGAGCAGATGCTCGATGACTACCGGGATCGCCTGCAGGAAGCCTTCGACCGCACGAAAGACCTGGAGGAGAAGGACGCAGAAACAACGATCGAGCGTAAGGCCCGCCGCAAGGCCGATGCCCGCCTCCCCGAAGTCGATACGCGGGCGAAACGCGAGCACCTGGAGCGCGTCGTCGAGTCGCTGACCAACCTGCCGGACGACTTCAACGTCCACCCCAAGCTGAAGCGACAGTTTGCGAAGCGAGACGACCTCTTCTACGAGCAGGAACGCATCGACTGGGCGTTCTCGGAGATCCTCGCCTTTGGCTCCCTGCTACAGGAGGGCACCAAGATTCGCCTCACCGGACAGGACTCGCGCCGCGCAACCTTCAGCCAGCGCCACGCGGTGCTGATCGATCAGGAAACCGGGGACGAGTACACGCCGGTCAACAACCTGTCGCCTGATCAGGCGCCGCTGCTCATCTACGACAGCCTGCTGTCGGAGTACGCGGTCCTCGGGTTCGAATACGGCTACTCGGTTGCCGACCCGTCCGCTCTCGTCATGTGGGAGGCGCAGTTCGGCGACTTCGCCAACGGCGCCCAGATCATCTGGGACCAGTTCATCAGCGCCGCCGAGGAGAAGTGGGGCCAGACCTCCAGCCTCGTCGCGCTGCTGCCGCACGGCTTCGAGGGTCAGGGGCCGGAGCACTCGTCCGCCCGCCTCGAGCGCTTCCTCCAGCTCTGCGCCGAGCAGAACATGGTCGTCGCCAACTTCTCGACACCGGCGAACTACTTCCACGCCCTGCGTCGACAGGTCAAGCGCGACGTCAAGAAGCCGCTCATCGTTATGACGCCGAAGAGCCTGCTGCGTCACCCAATGTGCGTATCGACGCCGGATGAACTGACCGACGGCGGCGTTCAGGAAGTCATCCCGGCCGAAACCGATCCGTCAACGACGGAGCGCCATCTCATCTGCAGCGGGAAAGTCTACTACGACCTCGTCAAGGAGCTCGAGAACCACGATGAGCTGCAGGACAAGGTGGCCATCACGCGGGTCGAGCAGTTCTACCCGTTCCCGGAAGAGGATCTCTGCGAACAGCTGGAGCGCTACCAGAGCGCCGAGACCTTCTGGGTTCAGGAGGAGCCGCAGAACATGGGTGCCTGGTCGTTCCTCCGCTGGCGCCTCGACGAGCTCCTGGCCGACATCCACGGCACGTGCGAAGAGCAGGTGCACTACGTCGGACGCCCGGCCAGCGCCAGCCCGGCCACCGGCTCGGCGAAGGTCCACAATCACGAGCAGGAGAAAGTCGTGATGGCGGCTCTCGGCCTCGACGAGTAACCATCACACCCAACATTCGGGTGGACGTAGCGCCCGTTCTGGCCGTATGCCGGAGCGGGCGTTTCTACGTTGGTCGCCCTCACCGCCCACGTCGCCGATTTCACGGTCTGTTCCTCTGCCTCCCTTGCGAAACCAGCCCGGCACATCGTTCTTGCCACATGCTTGCAGGCCGCCGGACGCCGGTACCCGCATCGGCAGAAACATGCTTGTTGCGGTCGTGTTATAATCTGTCCGCAAACCCGCTACGCCTCCTGTGATCGCAGGAGGCGACCCGAGCGAATCCGTCACTCGAACAATACCTTTTCCAGAGGGGATTTATTTTGGCTGTTGGTGTTAAAGTACGAGGAAACGAATCGATCGACCGCGCGCTCAAGCGCTTTCGTCGCCAGGTGAACCGCAGCCGCGTGCTGCGCGAATACCGGCAGAACATGGCATACATGAAGCCATCGGAGGAGAAGCGGCTTCGTGCCAAAAAGTCTCGCCGGCGTCGCCACCGCAACCGCGGCAAGAACCGCAAGCGGAAGTAAACCGGCCGTCCGCGCCGCCCCCTCGGGCCGCGCGATCCAGACGACTTGCTTGATCGCGATCTGCAGCGGTCCCATCCCCGGGATCGCTGTTTTCGCGTATCTACACCGGACGTTTCCCGCTCGAATGAGAAAGGACGCCTCCCCCGCGGAGACGTCCTTTCTCGTTTTTATGCCTCATTTTAGAAAGGCATCATGGGTCAGACTACCCGATCCTACAGGGACGTAGACCTACGTTACGCGGGAACCGCATCGGCGGAGGCGCCACGGTACCGGGGACGCAGGCGCTCGATCCAGACGGTGCCCACCACAACCGGTACGCCCCAGAGCAGCAGGCCCGTGAGTCCAATCCCCCACCCGATCGAGAGGCCCATCTGGCTCGTGATCCAGGGCGAGACGTACCGGAACAAATGCGAGTTCGTCGCCATGACGAGGCCCACCACGGACCAGAGCATGTTGTACATGTGCCACTCCAGCGGCTCCGAGAAGGCATGGCGCCGGATCATGATGTAGAGGCCCACCGACAGCTGGGTCGTACCCCAGAGAGCGAAGACGTGAAAGATGCCGTAGTGCATCCCGGCGATCTCGACGAACGAGAGGATATCGGCGGAAATGAAGAAAGACGACAGGCACAGGCTGTACATCGACACACTGTAGAGCCACCCAAACCCGACGGTGCAGACGTGTCCCTTTCGTCGTGACACAGGTCGCCAGACCGGCAATCAGTGCGGCGACACCGGACACGGTGTGAAAGATCAACATAGCTGGACGAAGATCCTCAAGGATGGTGTGGCAGGAAAACCCGAACGGTGTCTGCGCTGTTACGAACCGTCTTGACCGCGGGCTGTGGCGTCCATAGGTTTCCAGTAACCACCGCTCCATCGTGCCCCGTTCAGTCCGACGCCGCCTCATGGCCTTTCGCCTTCTCCTTGCGACGCGCAATCCCGGCAAAGTCGAAGAGATCCGGGCGCTGCTATCCGACCTCGACGTGGAGATTCTGCCGGCCGACGCACTCGACGCGCCCCTCGACGTCGTGGAGGACGCCCCCTCGCTGCGGGGAAACGCCGAGAAAAAAGCACGGGCCTACGCAACAGCCATCAACCTTCCCGCTCTCGCCGACGACACCGGCCTTGAGGTGGATGCCCTGAACGGAGCGCCTGGCGTCCACACCGCCCGGTACGCCGGGCCCGACGCCACCGCTGCTGACAATACGGCCAAGATGTTGGGCGAGTTGAACGAGGTGGACGATCGGTCGGCCCGCTTTCGTACAGTCGCCTGCCTCGTCGATGGATCAGGAACCGCCCGCTACTTCGAAGGCGTGTGCGAGGGACGCATCGCCCGCGCCCCGCGCGGCACCCAGGGCTTCGGCTACGACCCCATCTTCATCCCGGAGCACCACGACCAGACGTTCGCCGAAATGAACGCCGACGCCAAGAACGCGATCAGCCACAGAAAAAAAGCCATGCAGGCCGTCCGGCAATACCTGTCAAGAACGCTTTAGACGGGCGAATTGCGAATGTCGAATTGCGAATGTCGAATGGCGAGTTACGAATGCCGATTGTCGAGGGTCGAAGAAACGCCGTTCGTCTGGGCAGTCGGAGATGCCTCGTCTAAGCCCCCATTCTCCCTCTCTCCCTCTCTCCCTTTCTCCCTTTCCCCAAAATGGTAGCTTTAGTCCAGCGCGTGAGCAACGCCTCCGTCCTCGTCGACGGCGAAACGACCGGTGCCATCGACGACGGCCTTCTCGTCCTTCTCGGCGTCCGTGAGGGCGACACAGAGGCGGAGTGCGAGTGGCTCGTCAACAAGGTGGCCAACCTGCGCGTCTTTCCGGACGATGACGGCCGCATGGACAAGTCCGTGCTCGACATCGGCGGCGATGTGCTCGTCGTTCCCCAGTTCACACTCTACGGCGACGTTTCCGGCGGCCACCGCCCGTCGTTTACGAACGCCGCCGCCCCGGGACCGGCCGAAGAGCTCTACCGCGACTTCGTCGACCGCCTGAGCAAGTCGCTCGGTCGAGACGTTCCCACAGGAGTCTTCGGCGCCATGATGGACGTGCACCTGACCAACGACGGACCCGTCACCCTCTGGATCGAAAAATAGTTCGAGGGCGAAGTTCGAAGCACGAAATGCGAAGTAGTGCGGATTAGGAATTGAGAATTAGGGATTCCGGAGCATGGAATCGCCCTGGAGTTACCCCTTTCCCCCCTTTCCCCCTTTCACACTTTCCCCCTCTCGCCCTCTCCCCCGTTCCCATCCCCACACCCCACATCATGCGTTTGATCGCCTCTCTTCTCTTCCTGGCCGGCACGCTCGTGCTGGCGCCACCCTCCGACGCCCAGCCCGCGGCCGACTACGTCGTGCACAATGCCACCGTCTACACGGTGAACGCCGATCAGCCCCGGGCCGAAGCGTTCGCCGTGCGGGACGACCGGCTCGTCATGGTTGGCACGGAAGCGACCATTCTGGACGCCTACCCGGATGCGGACCGTGTGGACGCCGGCGGGCAAACCATCGTGCCCGGCCTCATTGACGCGCACGTGCACCTGATGGGGCTGGGCCGAAGCCTGCTACAGACCAACCTCATCGGCGCCCCATCGAAGGACGCGGTGATCGATTCCCTGAAGACGTTTGCCGCCGACCTCCCGGAGGGGGCGTGGCTTCAGGGACGCGGATGGGACCAGAACGACTGGCCGTCCACCGGCTTCCCGACGCGACAGGATCTCGACGCAGCCTTCCCCGACCGGCCCATCTACCTCGAACGTATTGACGGCCATGCGGGATGGGTAAATACGGCAGCCATCGAGCAAACCGTCGGAATGCAGACGCTGCAGGGCATGGACGATCCGGCGGGAGGCAGCATCCGACGCGATGACGACGGCGCGCCAACCGGAATCCTCATCGACGCCGCGGCAGGCATCATCACGAGCCAGATACCGGAGTACTCGGACGAGCGACTTGACGACGCCCTCCGCCGGGCGCTGGATCAGACCGCACGGCACGGCCTCACGAGCGTCCACGACGCCGGCGTCACGCGCTCCGACGTGGAGCGGTACCAGCGCTTCATCGAAGAGGGTCGCTTCCCCGTGCGCATGTACGCGATGATCGGCGGGCGGGGCGACACGTTCGATTCCTTCTGTCGCGAAGGAACCATCGCCACCGGCGACCGCCTCCGCGTGCAGTCCGTCAAGCTGTACGTGGACGGTGCCCTCGGCAGCCGGGGGGCCGCGCTGCTCGATGACTACAGCGACGACACGGGCAATCGCGGACTGCTCATGAAGCAACCCGACGTGCTACGGCAAGACGTCATGGACGCCGTTCGGTGCGGATTCCAGGTCAACATCCACGCCATCGGCGACCGCGCCAACCGCGTCACGCTCGATGCCTTCGAGGCCGCGTTCGACTCCCTCGGCACGGGCATCGGACGCCATCGCGTCGAACACGCCCAAATCCTGCACCCGGACGACCTTTCCCGCTTCGCCGGTCTGGACGTGATTGCCTCCATGCAGCCGACCCACGCCACCAGCGACATGCCCTGGGCCAGAGCCCGCCTCGGCGAGGAGCGACTAGACGGCGCCTACGCATGGCAGTCTCTCCAGGAAAGCGGCGCGCACCTCGCGTTCGGATCCGATTTTCCTGTTGAAGACGTCGACCCGATCGAGGGCTTCCACGCAGCCGTGACCCGCCAGGATGCCGAAAACCTGCCGGAAGGAGGCTGGCTACCTCAGGAAACCGTGTCCCGTGAATCCGCGCTTCACGCGTTCACCCTCGGCGCCGCGTACGCGGCCTTTCAAGAGCAGGAGACCGGCTCGCTGGAAGCCGGCAAGAAAGCCGACTTCGTGATGCTCTCCCAGGACATCATGCAGGTTCCGGACGAACGTCTCCTTGACACGCGCGTCATCGCCACCTACATCGACGGCAAACTCGTGTATGAGGCGGAGTAGGGGCAATTCGTTCGTCGGGGGCGGTTTGTGGTGGGTTGGATTTTCGGCGGGTGAAAAGCTCAGGGCGGTGCCGTCAAGAGACATGCTTCAACCCGACGCGCCGCACGTCTGCTGGGCCTGGCTGGTTGATCGGAATCCAATCCAGCATCCCCTATTCTCAATCCACAATTCCCAGCGCGCCCTTACGCGGCCGTCGCATTACGTCGGAGAAATCGCGCAACCCGCCGCCG
>NZ_DAXETW010000165.1:0-4853 GCF_051155795.1 Longibacter sp. | reverse complement strand
ACCTACACCGTTGCCAACGTGATTGAGGAGATCAACCGGCCCACGCTGGTGATGAGCCACAACAAGACGCTCGCGGCGCAGCTCTACGGCGAGCTGAAGCAGTTCTTCCCCAACAACGCCGTCGAGTACTTCATCTCCTACTACGACTACTACCAGCCGGAGTCGTACATCGTCCCGAGCGACACCTACATCGAGAAGGACGTGGCCATTAACGACCGCATCGAGCGGCTGCGGTTGCGTGCCACATCCGAACTCATCAGCGGACGGGACGATGTGCTCGTCGTGGCCAGCGTGTCCTGCATCTACGGCCTCGGTTCGCCGGAGGAGTTCAAGAAGGAGATCATCCAGGTCGAGCCCGGCATGGTGATCGACCGCGACGACCTGCTACGGCGTTTCATCGACCTGTTTTACCAGCGCAACGACATCGAATTCGAACCGGGCACGTTCCGGGTCCGTGGCGACGTGGTCGACCTCTTCCCCGCCTACTTCGAGGAGCGAGCCTTCCGGATCGAGTTCTGGGGCGATGAGATCGACCGGATCAGCCTGTTCGACGCCACCACCGGAAAGGAGATCGAGGAGCTGGATCAACACCTCACGATTTACCCGGCGCAGATTTTCGTAACGCCACAGGACCGCCTAAAGCGGGCCATCGACGATATCAAGGAGGAGCTGAAATGGCGGCTGGCCGTGCTTCGCGAGGAAGGAAAGCTCGTGGAGGCCCAGCGGCTGGAGCAGCGCACGCAGTTCGACATCGAGATGATGCAGGAGGTCGGGTACTGCTCGGGAATTGAGAATTACTCGCGCCACTTGACCGGCCGCGAGCCCGGCGAGCGACCGTACTGCCTGCTCGACTACTTCCCCGACGACTTCCTTCTCGTCGTCGACGAGAGCCACGTCACGATTCCGCAGGTCCGCGCCATGTACAACGGCGACCGGGCCCGCAAGCTCAAGCTGGTGGAGCACGGCTTTCGCCTCCCCTCGGCCCTGGACAACCGCCCCCTTACCTTCGAGGAGTTTGAGGAGAAAACCCCCCAGACGATCTTCATGAGCGCAACGCCGGCGGACTACGAGCTTGAACAGAGCGGCGGCGTCTTCGTGGAGCAGGTCGTCCGGCCCACGGGCATCCCCGATCCGGAAATCGACATACGCCCCACCGGCAACCAGGTCGACGACCTCATGGAGGAGATCCGCAAGCGATCGGAGAAAGGCGAGCGGGTGCTGGTCACCACGCTGACGAAACGGATGACGGAGGACCTGGCCGATTACCTCGACAGCTACGGGGTGCGCGTCCGCTGGATGCACTCGGACATCGACGCCCTCGAACGGGTCGACATCATCCGCGGCCTCCGGCTCGGCGAGTACGACGTGCTGGTCGGCGTGAACCTCCTTCGGGAGGGCCTGGATCTGCCGGAGGTGTCGCTCGTTGCCATTCTGGACGCCGACAAGGAGGGCTTCCTACGGTCGGAGCGGTCGCTCATCCAGACGGCGGGGCGGGCCGCGCGCAACGTGGACGGGCAGGTTATCCTCTACGCGGACGAGATCACCGACTCGATGCGCCGCATGATCGACGAGACGGAGCGGCGGCGCGAGATCCAGCTCGAATACAACGAGGAAAACGACATCACGCCCGAGCCGATCAAGAAATCACACGATCAGATCCGCCGCGGAACGGCGATCGCCGACGAGAAGGGCGACGACCACCCGGGCCAGAAGCGCCAGCACTACGGCGGTCCCGAGCAGCTATCATCGAAGGTCGCCGACCCGGTCGTGAAATACCTGGACAACGACCAGAAGCGCGACCTGATCGAGCAGATGAAGGAGGAGATGCAGGAAGCCGCCGAAGATCTCGACTTCGAGCGCGCCGCTGAACTCCGCGACAGCATCGAAGACCTCGAGGAGCAACTCGCCAGCGACGACGGCTCCGGCGAAGCCGCCAGCAACAAAGCCTCCGGGGAATAGGTGAGAACGGGCGAGAGGGGGAAAGGGAGCGGATATCTCTCGCTCGCCCTCTCACTCATTCTCCCATTCCCCTTAGTCTACCGCCGGCGCCTGATCGAAGGCGGTCCCGACGAGCATCTGCGCTTCTTCGAGCAAGCTCTCCAGGTGATCGTCGCCGTTAAAGCTCTCCGCGTAGATCTTGTAGATCGCCTCCGTCCCCGACGGCCGCGCGACGAACCAGCCGTTCTCCGTCTCGACCTTCAGCCCACCGATCGGGGCATCGTTGCCCGGCGCCTGGGTTCGGATCGCGGTGATCTCTTCCCCGGCGAGGGTATCAGACTCGACCTGATCGGGCGTCAGGTTCTTCAGTACCTTTTTCTGGGCCGGTGTCGCCGGAGCGTCTACGCGCTTGAACACCGGGTCCCCGAATTGATCCGTCAGGTCGGCGTAGATCTCGCTCGGGTCCTTACCGCGCGTGGCCATGATCTCGGCCGCCAGCAGCCCGGCGATAATACCATCCTTGTCGGTCGTCCACGTCGTGCCGTCCGTCCGCAGGAAGGTCGCGCCGGCACTTTCCTCCCCGACGAACCCGCAGCGGCCGTCCAGCAGCACGTCGACGAACCACTTGAACCCGACGGGGACTTCGTGCACGCTCTTGCCGTGATGCTCCGCAATCCGGGACAGCAATCCGGTGCTCACGACCGTCTTCCCGAGTCCGGCATCGGACGGCCAGTCCGGGCGATGCGTGAGCAGGTGGTCAAGCATGACGCAGAGAAAGTGGTTCGGCTGCATCAGTCCCCCGCTTGCGGTCACAATCCCATGCCGATCGTGATCGGTATCGCACGCGAAGGCGACGTCGTAGTCGTCCTTCAGGTCGATCAGCGACTGCATCGCATAGGGCGAGGACGGATCCATGCGGATGGCTCCGTCCCAGTCGAGGGTCATGAACGAGAAGGTGGGGTCGATCTCCGTCCGCAACACCGTCATCGGCAAGTCGTAGTGCTCCGCGATCGCCGTCCAGTACTTCACCCCGGCGCCGCCGAGTGGGTCGACCGCCAGCTTCAGGTCGGAATGTCGGATGGCCTCCATGTCGATCACGGAGTCCAGGTCGCGCACGTAGTTGCCGAGGAAGTCGTACTCCTTTGTCGTACTCGCCCGCCGCGCCTCGTCCTGCCCGATCCGCTTCACATCCGCGAGATCGTCTTCCAGGATTTCATTGGCCCGTTTCTGAATCCAGGATGTCGCGTCGGTGCCCGCCGGTCCGCCCGTCGTCGGGTTGTACTTGAAGCCGCCGTCCGTTGGCGGGTTGTGCGACGGCGTGATGACGATGCCGTCGGCGAGGCCCGTCGTCCGTTCGGCGTTGTACGTTAGAATCGCGTGCGAGACGGCGGGAGTGGGCGTGACCCCCTCATCGGCAGCCACCATGACCGTCACCCCATGGGCTCCCAGCACCTCCAGCGCCGTTGCGTGAGCGGGAAGCGAGAGTGCATGCGTGTCCATCCCCAGGAAGAGCGGCCCGTCAATCCCCTCCTGT
The DNA here is from genome assembly GCF_051155795.1 of Longibacter sp. NCBI lineage: Bacteria > Pseudomonadati > Rhodothermota > Rhodothermia > Rhodothermales > Salisaetaceae > Longibacter > Longibacter sp. The sequence goes on along the minus strand of NZ_DAXETW010000165.1, from coordinate 1,381 downwards.
GCCCGGTACTCACAGATCGCCTGCGTGGTGGCCAGGATGTGCGCTTCATTGAACGTGCGATTGAGCGATGAGCCGCGGTGACCGGACGTCCCGAACGAGACCCGCTGTGCGTCGATGGACGGATCCGGCTGCTCCGTCTGATAGGCTGCGACAAGACCCGGTATATCGGCGAGAGCGGACGCCGGCGCGGGCTGGCCGGCAAGTTCGTGAACGGACATGGCAGCAACGGTTGATCAGCGAAAGCAGGCACGATGAGACCCTCCCCCGCATGGTGAGACCCTCCCCCGCATGGTAAGACACCGGAGCCGGATTCTCCACCGGAAAAAATGCAATCCAACCGTGAACGGCCACACCGCCCCTTTCCTTTTCGCCGATGCGGCGGGCTTTCGAGGAACGGTGCCGACGGCATTAACGGATCCCCCCACCCCTCCTTCGCCGCATCTTCGAAGGAGGGCAGGGTCCACAGGGGAAACTTTCGGGGCGAAAGGCCGTGATGAAATGGCTACGATCCAAGCCATCTGCGCGCACCCTCTAATCTGCACGGCCTCGAGTCATGAAGAAGGATATCCACCCCGAGTACAAGGAAATCACCATCAAACTGGCGGACGGATCCGAGTTCGTCACCCGCTCCACGATGGATCGCGACTCCTACGAGTCCGAGGTTGACTCGACGAACCATCCGTTCTACACGGGCCGCCGTCAGTTCGTCGACACCGCCGGTCGCGTCGAGAAGTTCAATCGTCGCTACGGCCTCAACAAGGACACCGGCGAAGACGACGAGGGCGAGGAAGGAAACGAAGGCGACGAGTAAACCCCGCGCTCCCGCGAATCGCCGGCGCACCGGACCACAGGTGCGATGCGCGCACCACCTCCGGCCGTTCGTCGTCCGGCGCCAGCACCGAGATTCGAGGGCCATTCGCACTGCGGATGGTCCTCGTTTCGTTGCGGTCAACGCTGCCCCGGTCTCGCACGATCTCCACTCATTTTCCCGATGCCGCATGCCCGACGTCAACCCGGTTCACCTCATTGCCCATAAGCGCGACGGCCAGGCCCTCGACCCCGATGACATCCGCGGGTTCGTGCACGCTTACACTGCCGGGGACGTACCGGACTACCAGATGAGCGCGTTCCTGATGGCCACATACCTTAACGGCCTCAACGACGCGGAAGCCGCCGCTCTCACCGAGGCGATGCTGCATAGCGGGCGCGTCCTCGACCTGTCGGACCTGCCCGGGACGAAGGTCGACAAGCACTCCACAGGAGGCGTGGGCGACAAGGTATCGCTCATCCTCGCCCCCATCGTCGCCGCGTGCGGCGTCCCCGTGCCCATGATCTCCGGCCGCGGACTCGGCCACACCGGCGGGACGCTCGACAAGCTGGA
>NZ_DAXETW010000164.1:0-7937 GCF_051155795.1 Longibacter sp. | reverse complement strand
CCGTCGCACCCAGCGACGACCAGCAATACGACGGCAACAAGCCAACCAGGAGCAGAACAGGAGGATGAAGTCCGGGATCGTTCCATGTCAAACTCATTCTGAAGTGAAGAGGAAGCGGCGAATACGGCTGACCTGCACGTGATACGGTGACGGTCTCGAGAGTGACTACCGCCCCCTACCCTTTGCCCGAGATGTGCTGGCTCTGCCAGTTACACGTATGTATAAGGCCGTGTTTCTGCTTTTTACACGCAAATGATTTTGTATACACACTATGTTGTTTTCACGGCGCGATTCAGTCACGAACGTCCGCCGGCGCCTGAAGGAATCGAGCGTGACGCTCACACGGCCCCCATTCCGACCGCTGAACCCTTTCATACCCTGTTTGGCCGATGGATCGCAAAGAGTAAGCGCACCCGTTCACTTCTATCGCAAGCCGTATGGGGGTTCTCTCTCAATGACGCAGCAGACATGGTGCACAGGATCACCCAAGCCTCGTGTCACGAGCACAGCAACGACCGACCATCGGGAGGTCCGTATGTATGGATTGCCGAAGACTGCCAGCCAAACAGGTTCTCATCGTTTCGTTTCTGAGAATGGGACGCCCGACCCCGCCTCTTTCAGACGAAAAGGGGTAGCATCGACCCATCGGGCATAAGATGCCTGCCACGCACCGACAGAATCCCCCAATAGCCCCTTCATCGCCGTTATGCCGTTGCGTCTTTCTCCTTCCGCGCATACTCTCCTTTTCGTTCTTTCTGTCGCGTTGCTTGCCGGTTGCGTGAGCACCGAGGAGCGGTATCAGCGTGTTCAAACATACCAGAAGGAGGGGAAACCGGTCGCTGCGGCCTTCGAGATGGTGAAGGTGCTGGATGACGACTCCGGGTGGCCGAACGGACGACGCGAGTTGAACACCCTGGCCACGGAGGCGATGGCGCACCTCATGGAGCGGTCGCGAGATCGGCTTCAGACGGGGGCTCCCCTGGATGCGGTTGCATCGCTCGACCGAATCGACGCCCTGCGCTCCGCCTGTCGATCTGTCGACGTTTCGATCAACGAGCCCGCCGATTACGGGTCGCTGCGGGCCCGATCGGTGGATGCGTCGTACGCGCTGCTGATGGATCGAGCCGAGGAGGCGGAGGCGAACGGGCAGTGGTCGGCTGCAGCGAGTGCGTATGACGAGGCGCGCCGGTTTGCCCCGGGCGACCGCGCCCTGAGCGACATCGACCGGCGTCAGGCGGACGTCCATCTCGCATGGGCGGAGCAAGACATGGAGCGCGGCGCCTTCCGGTCGGCCTTCAGCCGTGCGGAGACGGCCGCCGGATTTCTCCCCGAGCAGAGCGTCATGCTGGACGATGTACGCGGGATCCAGGATGCCGCCGTCGCGGAAGGGACGCGCCTGGCGGCCTTCTTGCCGCTCTGGCAGACGCGTGAGGCCGCCGACAGGCTGCCGGATGGCTTCCTTCGTGAACTGAACGACGTTCTGACGCTCCGCTACTGGTCGGACCCGCCCATCTTCGTTGCCTCCGTGCCGCCGGTGCCGACGCGTCGAGTGCTGCGGCGGTACGACCTCCACCGCACCGTGCTCTCGCGTGAGCAGGCCGCCCGGGTCGGTCGCCAGCTGGAAACCGACTTCGTGATAGCGGGCGACGTGGTCGGGTACCGGGAGGAGCGCGACGATGTCGAGACCATCCCTCGAACGGCCGAGTGGTCCATTTCAACGCCGTCCGGCCGGGGCGCTACGCGGGGTCGGGAAGCCGCCGAACCGCGGGACACTACTTTCTTCGTCGAGGAGTACGATCGCGAGCTGTACGCCACCGTGGAGATTCGACTGATCGATCCGCGCGCTGGTCGGACGCTCGTGACGCACACGATCGAGGTTGACGTCGAAGGGCCGATGGAGCGCGGCGCATTCGACGGCGACTGGCGCAACCTCGACCTCAGCGGCGCCGAGACGAGCCTTTTCCGTCCGGAAGACGTGCGCAAGCGGGAACGTGACCTGGAATTGGCTCTGGCCGATGCCGTGGCAGCCGCCGTCGCTCAGGAAACGTTCGACCGAATCGTCGAGACCATTCCGTGAGGGAGGGGAAGGGTGAATTGCGAACGGCGAATTGCGAAGGTCGGACTCTTAAAACCGAAGGAGTCACCGTTTACTCTTACGGGGCCGCAGCCCACAATTCTCATCGCCGTGAACCCCCACGTGCGAACGCTTCTACGGACCAACGAGCCAACGTCCCAGCGCATCAACGTCTCAACGAGCCAACGTCCCAACGTCCCAACGCATCGACGCCCCAACCGTCAATCGTTGAGTCCGACGCGGTTGAAGATGCGGTCGACGTTTCGGATGTGGTAGCTTGGATCGAAGGCGTCTTCGATGTCCTCCCGGGTCAGCACCTCCGTGATCTCGTCGGCGGCCGCGACGATTTCCTGAAACGGGCGCTCCTCCTCCCAGGCCTGCATGGCGAGGGGCTGGACGCGGTCGTAGGCTTCCTCCCGGGTTAGGCCCTGATCGATCATCTTCAGCATGAGGCGTTGGCTGTTATAGAGGCCGTACGTCATCTCCATATTCGAGCGCATGCGATCTGCCTTCACCACGAGGCGCTCGATGATCCCGGAGAAACGGCGGAGTGCGTAGTGCAGAAGCGTCGTCGCATCGGGGAGGACGACGCGCTCGACGGATGAGTGGCTGATGTCCCGTTCGTGCCAGAGCGCGACGTTTTCGTACTCGCTGACCATGTAGCCGCGCAGCAGACGGGCGCAGCCGCTGATGTTCTCCGAGCCGACCGGATTCCGCTTGTGCGGCATCGCCGACGATCCCTTCTGACCTGAGCCGAACGATTCTTCGACCTCGCGGACCTCACTCCGCTGAAGGTGGCGGATCTCGACGGCCATCTTCTCCAGCGTGGACCCGATCCCGGCCAGCACGCCGAGGTAGTGAGCGTGTCGGTCTCTGGAGAGGACCTGCGTGGAAATCGGTGCGGGACGGAGGCCGAGGCGCTCGCACGTGAGGCGCTCCACCTCCGGTGGAATATGCGCGAATGTCCCGACCGCACCCGAGAGCTTGCCGACCCGCATGTCTTCGGCCGCCTGCTCGAATCGCTGCTTCTGGCGCTTCATCTCGTCGTAGTACCGCGCCATCTTGAGCCCGAACGTCGTGGGCTCGGCATGGACGCCGTGGGTGCGCCCCATCGTGAGCGTGTGCTTGTGCTCCTTCGCCTTCGCCGCGAGCGTGTCGATGGTTCGGTCGATCTGCGTCCGTAGTAGGCTGTTCGCCTTTTTCAAGCGGACCATGTACGCCGTGTCCACCACATCGGTGCTCGTCAGCCCGTAGTGGACCCACTTCTTCTCCGGCCCCAGCGTTTCGCTGACCGCCCGCGTGAACGCCACGACGTCGTGTTTCGTCTCCTCCTCGATCTCGTGGATTCGGTCGACGTCGAAGCTCGCATCCGCGTAGAGCGTTTCCACGTCCTCCGGCGGAATCGCGCCGATCTCCGACCACGCGGCACAGGCGGCAAGCTCAACATCGAGCCACGAGTCATACTGTTTTTCTTCGCTCCAGAGGGCACCCATCTCCGGGCGTGTATATCGATCGATCATTCAGACGGTCGGACAGATTATGCGGCAGGCGACGATGCGAACACCCTTCAAGGTAACGGTTGCATCGCCCCGAATGCCAGCATCTCTTTGCAATCTGTGTGAGGAGCTATGGTCGGCTCTGCCGACCGATGGCCCCTGTCTTTGACGAATGAGTGCTCGACGCCGAACGTCCGGGCTCTCCCCTCCGGTTTGCTTCTCTTCGGTAGAAAGAACGACCCGGCGCAGAATATTCCACGGGAATCGACTGGTTTTGCCATGCAAAGGACACGGCGCCCGGGAATTCCCCCTCGGACGAGCCAGAAGCGAACGGATTACGTCATCTCAAAAAAAATTAGCAGAGATACGCAACCTTCTTTATAATCGCACACAAGACTATTATTGTGTACAGGTTAATGTTAATTTAACTCTCAGTTAACTATGGTTTCCGGTGTGCTTCATGCGAACACCACGCCATTTCGGCGCTCGGCCCACCCACCCGCCTGGATTCGCTCCGGTGACGCGTTCGACGTTCAAGCCGGAGAACATTCTTGCGTGCGTCTGCAGGCGGTGGACCAGCTCCAGTCTACTCGATTGATCGACCCGATGGCGTCTTTCGCAGGCCAACGTCTCTCGCTCCTTCTGCTTCTTCCCCTTCTCTTATGATGTCGACCATACTCAAACGCGGGGTTCCATGTGCCCTGCTTGCCCTCCTCTTCGTGTTTACTGCATGTGACGACGGAACACCGGTTTCAACACCAACCGCGGAATCCCCAACACCGGCAACGTACAGCTCATCGAAGTCCGGGTCCGACGTGATTCCGGGACAGTACATCGTGGTGTTCAAAGACGGTGTTCATCGACTCCGATCTCGAGCACAGGCTCTCGCCAAAGCGCACAGCGGTGAGGTGGGGTTCATCTACGAAACCGCGTTTCAGGGTTTCTCGATTCGGGCGTCCGAGCAGGCGGCAAATGCCCTCACGAACAACCCGGATGCTGCTTACGTCGAGCCCGACCAGCGCGTCCAGGCCATTGGCACCCAGAGCCCTACGACATGGGGCCCGACCGATCGGACCAGCGAGACCTGCCGCTCGACGACAGCTACGCGTACGGTGCCACGGGCGCCGGTGTGACGGCCTACATCCTCGATACCGGAATTCGGACCTCGCACAACGACTTCGGGTCGCGGGCGAGTATGGTATGCGATGCTATCGGCGATGGTCAGAATGGTCAGGACTGCGACGGCCACGGAACGCCTGTCGCCGGGACCGTTGGCGGTAGCACCTACGGCGTCGCAAAAGACGTCAGCCTCGTCGCTGTACGCGTTCTCGACTGCCAGGGCAGTGGTTCGATCAGTGGTGTGGTCGCCGGCGTCGACTACGTCACGGCGAACGCGCAGAAACCAGCCATGGCGAACATGAGCCTCGGCGGCGGCAGCAGCACGACTCTCGACGATGCCGTTCGCAACTGCATCTCTTCCGGTGTACAGTACGCGATTGCTGCCGGAAATGGTGACTTTCTCGGCCGCGAGCAGGATGCATGCGACGGATCGCCGAGCGGGGTAACGGAAGCCATGACCATCAGCGCGACGGATACCACCGACACAAAGGCCTCCTTTGCCAATGACGAAGCGTGCGTCGACTTCTTTACTCCCGGCGTCAGCATCACATCGGCGTGGATCGGCAGCGACGATGACACGAACACCATCAGTGGGACGTCCATGGCGGCCCCGCATGCGGCCGGAGCGGCGGCGCTGTATCTGGAGTCGAACTCGTCGGCCTCCCCAACGCAGGTTCGCGATGCTCTCTACAACGCCACCACGAAGGGGATCGTCGCAGACGCCAATTCGGCTAACAACGACCTCCTGTACACGCTGGACTTCACCGGTGACGGTGGGGGCGGCGACGGCGGCACGACCACCGCGTCTCCAACGGCCAACTTCAGCAGCACGACCTCCGGCCTGACCGCGTCATTCACCGACCAAAGTAGTGATAGCGACGGGTCGGTCAGTAGCTGGAGCTGGGACTTCGGCGACGGCTCGACATCAACGGCCCAGAACCCGTCTCATACCTACGGAGCCTCAGGCGACTACTCGGTGACCCTGACCGTCACGGATGATGCCGGAACGACGGACTCGGCGACGCAGACGGTTAGCGTATCCGACGGGACAGCCAATATCACCCTTTCCACGAACGGGTTCAAACAGCGCGGCCGTCACCAGATCGAGCTTTCGTGGAGCGGGGCTACGTCAGCGGACGTGGACGTGTACCGCAACGGCTCGCCGGTCACGACGACGGCGAACGACGGCTCCTTCACGGACTCAACAAATAACCGGGGCGGTGCCTCCTACACGCACACCGTGTGTGAAGCGGGCACGGACACCTGCTCCAGCACCGTGACAACCACCTTCTAACGTTTGGTCCCCCATCGCGCTGCCATGCACCGACCGGGCTATACGGCCCATTGAGGGACTTGGCATCGCGTGTCCGGCTCCGGGTTACGGTCCGGAGCAACGCGGCGGTTCTCTCAGGAGGACTGCCGCGTTCTCTTTTCCGGACTCTTTGATGACGGCATGCCTCCTCGATCTTCCCGGGCATTCGTGGGGCCAGCGCCCGGCGTTTCTCTCACTGCTCCACACCCTAACCCTCAACATCCACCGCCTTCATTGAAGCGCATCGTGACAGATGTCAATTATACATGACCAACCTTACGCAACGTAGATTTTACCGCCAGAAAATAAGCCAACACTAAGGTTCCCGTCACGTCTATGTATTTTCTTTAAAACGTGAAGTTTCGGTTTCGTAATTATGACCGATCCGTTAAGATTGTTAGTGCTTTCGAGGAAATGGCTGCGCCTCCCGGTCATCCATAGGCTGAAGCTCAGATAGCCTGCTGGGGGCGCTTGTCATTTCCGGACACGTGATGCTCATTATTTCCATCCCCTGTATGAACTTTGCTTCCGCACTACGGCGCGGTCTCGCTTTCGGCGTGATGGCGCTGCTCCTACTCACCACGGCATGTGACTCGCCGTCGCCCACGGCGACGTCCGATTCTTCTAAAGCAAACGTCGAGTCGTCCTTCAGCAAGGATGCCCCGGCCGACAAACCCGGGTCCTCGGAACTCCCCGGCGATGAAGTATCCGAGCCGATCCCCGGCCAGTATATCGTGGTTCTCCACGAGGATGCTGTTTCCGTGAAGAGCGATGCCGCCGTTCGCTCGATCGCGACCTCGATGCTTGGCAAATCTGCCGATCTGAAATACACGTACACGACGGCCCTCCAGGGTTTCACCGCGGCGGGCGTGTCGGAGAAACAAGCTGACGCCCTGTCCTCCGACTCGCGCGTCAAGTTCGTCGAGCAGGACCGCACGGTGCACGCCTATGCCACACAGTCCGGCGCCACGTGGGGTCTTGATCGCGTGGATGCTCGCTCCGGAACCGACGGCGATTACAACTACACGGCGACCGGTGCCGGTGTGAATGCCTACATCATTGATACGGGTATTCTGCCAACGCATAACGACTTCGGCAGCCGCGCCTCGACGTTTTACGACGCGTTCAACGACGGCCAGAACGGCGTCGACTGCGACGGGCACGGCACACACGTTGCCGGTACGGTTGGCGGCAGTGAATACGGCGTTGCGAAGGATGTGACGCTCTACGGCGTCCGCGTTCTGGACTGCTCCGGCGGCGGTACGCTTTCGAGCGTGACGAACGGCGCCGACTACGTCGCGCAAAATCACACCAAGCCGGCCGTGGCCAACATGAGCCTCGGCGGTGGCGCCAGCTCCACCATCGACAACGCCGTGCAGGGCATGATCAATGCCGGCGTGACGACGGTCGTGGCGGCCGGTAACTCCAATACGGACGCGTGCAACCAGTCGCCCGCCCGGGTGGCCGACGCCATCACCGTTGGCTCGACCACGTCGTCTGACTCCCGGTCCTCGTTCTCGAACTACGGTTCGTGCGTGGACATCTTCGCGCCGGGCTCGAACATCACCTCGGCCTGGTACACGAGCAACTCCGCGACGAACACGATTAGCGGTACGTCGATGGCGTCCCCGCACGTTGCAGGTGGAGCCGCCCTCTTCCTGGAAGACAACCCCGGTGCTTCCCCGTCGCAGGTCACCAACGCGTTGACCAGCACGGCGACGCAGGGCGCGATTTCCGGCGTGAACGGTTCGCCCAACCTGCTGCTCTACTCGCTTCTCACGTCCGACGGATCGGGCGGCGGTGGCGGTGACGACGGCGGTGACGACGGTGGCTCGACAGCTCCGTGCACCAGCTGCGACCTCTACAGTGGCACGCTGAGTGGCGGCGGTGACAGCGACTACCAGCCGGACGGTTCGTACTACGCCGGAAACGGTAG
>NZ_DAXETW010000163.1:0-6341 GCF_051155795.1 Longibacter sp. | reverse complement strand
GGCCGGGACCGGCTACTCTTTGAACTTGTACCCGACGCCCTTGACGGTTTCGATGTACTTGCTTCCGATCTTCTCGCGGATCTTTCGCACATGCACATCCACGGTCCGGTCGACCACGTAGACGTCCGGGCCCCACACTTCATCCAGGATCTCCTGCCGGGAAAACACTTTCCCGGGATGTGACGCGAGGAAGTAAAGCAGCTCGAATTCTTTTCTCGGAAGCCGCATCTCTTCCTCCTCGTCATTTTCGCCCTGGTAGACAAGGTAGCGGTCGCGGTCTACCGTCAGGTTATGCACGGACAGCTTATCGGGGGCGACCTCGTAGCGGCGGGCGGAGCGGAGCAGGGCCTTCGTCTGGCTCAAGATGACCGAGACGCTGACCGGCTTGCTGAGGTAGATGTCCGCCCCCACATCCAGGCCGGCCACCTGGTCTTCTTCCTCGCTGCGGGCGGTCAGCATCATAATCGGGATGGTGCGAAGGTGCGCATCCTTCCGGAGACGACGGCACGCCTCGATTCCGTCCATCCGCGGCATCATGATGTCGAGGATGATCAGGTCCGGCGCCTCCTCGCGGGCGACATCGAGGGCTTCGACGCCATCCCGCGCCAGAATCGTATTGTAGCCCTCCTGCTCCAGGTTGTATTCCAGCAGATCGAGCAGGTCTTCCTCATCGTCCACGACGAGGATCGTCAGGGCATCGGAGCGCGATTCTTCCACGGGCGTAAGGGGGAGGGTTCGCGGTAAGTGGGCGTGACCATTCTACCCGTAGAGCGAGCAGTGCGTTGTTATCGAATGTTTATTATCGATCCCGGGACGTGGAGAATGCGCATTCTTCTTCGCGCCTTAGCCGGACACGCCGCGCCGGAACGTCCCGTGCATGACGCGTTTCTGATGAAGCACCGCCTCCCCATTCGTCCCGCCCCCTCCCGTGTCATCCCTGATTCGCCGGGTGAAAGCGGCCGTTGCCAGTCCCCACGATCGCCCGATCCTGGATCTTGCTGTTCCCGCGCTGGCCGGTCTCGCCGCCGACCCGCTCGTCTCGCTCGTGGATACGGCGTTCGTTGGCCAGCTGGGCCCCGTGCCGCTTGCGGCGCTTGGGATCAACGCGTCCGTCTTCTCGATGACGTTCGTCATCTTCAACTTCCTGGCGTACGGCACAACGCCGCGCGTGGGACGAGCCGTTGGCCATGGTGACCGGGAGGAGGCGTCGCGCGTCGTCATGCGCGCGCTCCTGCTTGCTGTGTTGGCCGGCGCCGTTGCCCTCGCCCTGCTCCAGGGATTCGCCCGGCCCATCCTCCGCGTGATGGGGGCCGGGGACGAACTCATGGAGCCCGCACTCACCTACCTTCGCATCCGAGCGTGCGCAGGCCCCGCCGTCTTGCTCATCACCGCCAGTCACGGCGCCTTCCGGGGCTACCAGGACACGAGAACCCCGATGAAGGTCACGATCTGGTTTAACATTCTGAACGCTGCGCTCGACCCCATCTTGATCTTCGGGCTCGACTGGGGCCTGGCGGGCGCGGCAACCGCCACGGTCGTGGCCCAGTGGACCGGCGCCGTAACGTTTCTCGTGCTTCTCCTCCATCGGCGACGGGAGGCCCTGGGCATCCGGCCGCTCGTCCCCCGCCTCCGCTCGCTGGGCGCCTTCCTGACCATCGGTCGCGACATGTTCATCCGCACCTCCGCTCTCGTCGGCACGATGACGTTGGCCACGGCGATAGCGACCCGGATCGGCACGACGGCTGTGGCCGCGCACCAGGTTGCCGCCCAGTTGTGGCTCTTTCTCGCGCTCCTGGTGGATGCCCTGGCGGTATCGGGGCAGGCACTGGTCTCGAAGCATCTCGGCGCAGGCGATGAAGACGCCGCACGCTCCGTCGCTAATCGCCTGCTACAGTGGGGGGCCGGCGTCGGCGTCGCCCTCGGTCTCGCATTTTACGCGCTTCAACCTGTCCTGCCCGACTTCTTCACCGATGACCCGGCGACCGTTGCGGCTGTCCTGGCGATCTTCCCGTTCGTCGCGCTTCTTCAGCCGTTGAACGGCGTCGTGTTCGTCTGGGACGGGTTGTACATGGGCGCGGAGGCCTTCGGCTACCTGGCGAAGGCGATGCTGCTCTCGGCGGGCGCCGCCGCGGTCGTCCTGCTTCTCGCTCGCCCTTTGGGCTGGGGCCTCCCCGGCGTCTGGTGGGGCATCACCACGCTGATGGCCGTCCGCCTTGTCACACTTGCCATTCCATACGCCCGAGGCACACTGCTAAGAACGGACTAGCTCACCGTTCAACATGTCCCTTGACGTTTTCAGGTCCGGTATTGCGTTCAGCGTTCAGCGCTCAGCGCTGCGACTGACCCACCCGCCAAACAGCTTTTCAAAATTCCACATCCCGAACCCATAATTCCCAATCCTTGTATCTTGAAACTGGTGCTCAATCCCAAATCCGAAATCCTACCCAACGCCCCAACGCCTCAACGCCTCAACAATCCAACGCCTCAACAAACCAACGCCCGTACGTTTCATCATTTTCCGTCTGGCGGCTGTCGCTTCCATGACACGGGTCGTATGTTACCGGGTCTCTGATGTCGCTTGCTCTGCTCCACTTTCACCTGCATGCCCTCGCTTCCTCTGACCCTCTTCCCCCTGATCGCCCAGGCGGCCCCTCCGACCCTCACGATGGATATGTTCGTCGTGCTTGGGATCGTAGGGGTTGCACTCGTGCTGTTCGTCTCGGAATGGCTGCCGATGGACGTCACGGCGATCGGGCTTATGGTGCTCGTGATCGTGCTGGAACCGTGGACGAAGGTGGCGCCCACCGATGGGGTATCGGGATTTGCAAGCACGGCGACCATCACCGTCCTCGCCATGTTCATCCTCAGCGAGGGCGTCCGGCAAACAGGCTTGCTGCAGCGACTCGGCAATCGCATCGCCACCTACACCGCCGAGAATCCGCTCAAACGCTTCGCTATGATCGTCGGGATGTCCGGCTCCACGGCCGGTATCATCAACAACACCCCGGTCGTCGCGATGATGATACCCATGGTCTCCGGCATCGCGAAGAAAACGCGCACGTCGCCGTCCAAGCTCTTAATGCCGGTCTCGTTCGCGGCCATGATGGGCGGGACGCTGACCCTGATCGGGACATCGACCAACATCCTGGCATCGGACGTGTCCGAGCGACTCATCGGAAAGCCGTTCGGCATGTTCGAGTTCACTGGGCTCGGCGCTATCGTTCTGCTCGCGGGATCGCTGTATCTCATCTTCGTCGGCCGGCACCTCATCCCGGAGCGCATCAAGCCGGAGGAAGATCTGACCGACGAGTTCGAGATGGCGGGATACCTGTCCGAGGTCGTGATTCGCGATGACTCTCCGCTCGTCGGACGCACCGTAGAAACGGTCCTGAACGACATGCAGGAGGACGTCGACATCGTCCAGATCATCCGAGACGACGAGGTCTTTCCCGCTCCGATCATGAACAAGCAGTTTCGTGCGGGGGACCTTTTGATTCTCCGGACGCGACGCGACACCCTATTCTACCTCATGGATACAGCCGGGCTCCTGCCGGCGGCGAAGGCCCGCATCACGGAGGAAGACTTCGACATCGAGGACAAGGGCGAGCAGCTGGTGGAGGTCGTTCTCCTCTCAGAAAACCCGATGCTTGGGAAAACCATCCGCTCGTCGCTCTTCACGCAGCGTTACGACGCCCTCGTTCTGGCCGTACGCCGGCGGGGAATGAACTTCACCGACCGCATCGACGAGATCCCGCTTCAGGGAGGCGACACCCTCCTGCTCCAGGCATCTCCACGCGCGATGAAGCGGTTCGAAGGAAACCGAACCTTCGTGCTCATTCAGGAGAGCGAAGATCCTTCCTTCCGTCGCGAAAAAACGGGTATCGCGCTGGGCATCGTCGCCGCAGTCATCGGCGTGGCCGGACTCGGCATTACGTCGATCCTGGTCTCGGCCCTGGCAGGTGTCTTCTTTATGATCGTCAGCGGCTGCGTACAGGCCAACGAGATCTACAAATCTGTCGACTGGAGCGTGATCTTCCTGCTCGCCGGGGTCATCCCCCTCGGCATGGCAATGGAACGGTCCGGCCTTGCCGAGTACCTCGCGTTCAGGCTGGCCGATGCAAGCGGGTCGCTATCCGGGCTCACGCTCCTGTTCGTCTTCTACATCTTCACCTCGCTCATCACTCAGGTCATCAGCAATAACGCGAGCGTCATCCTCATGATACCGGTCGCCGTCGAAGCCGCACAGCTGGCCGGCGCAAACCCGTACTCGTTTATCCTGTCGGTCACCTTCGCAGCAAGCTGTGCCCTCCTGACGCCCGTCGGCTACCAGACGAACCTGATGGTTTACGGCCCGGGCGGCTACCGTTTCACCGACTTCCTCCGTGTCGGCGGCCCCCTTCAGATCCTTCTCGCCGTCGTCACATGCCTCGGGATCGCGTTGATCTACGGCGTCTGACCTGAATCGGTCAGGGCAAAAAAAAATTTGGGCGGTGCGACCCGACGGGATCGACCCTTCTATAGCTCTCGCTACCGACCCCGGAGCCCACTCCGAATCCAGCAGAGGACGTTATATATTCTGGTACGTCGGGGTCTTACAGGGAGAGACCTACCTGACACGCGCCCCGAGATCATGCCTGTTCGCTTCGCTGTTTGCTCCCTGCTCCTTTGCTGGCTCGTACCCGTATTACTCACCGGGACCGCCTGTGGTCAGCCGCTCGCGGACACCGTATTCACCTGGCGCGGATACGCCCTCGAGGCGCGTGCACAGGTCCAGGTCTACCCGGCGCCGCCCGACGACGAGCGCCGAGACCGGACGGTCGTCGTCCGCGAACTCGCCGAAAACCGGGGACCGTCCACGATGGACGACGTCCGCTACCTGGCCGACCGCATCGGGCGTACCTTCCGGATCGACCCGGCCCGCGTCTACTGGATCATCCACTGGGGCGCCTTTTCGCACCCGGGCGGCCGCGGATCAAAGGAACTGTTCCTGCGCGTCACCTTTCGCCGGTCCGAGAGCGGGCGTCTGAGCTCTCCATACTGGAGAGCCGTAACGAAAACAGACGTTCGAGAACTCACCGATCGCCGCTACCGCTTCTCCGTGCCGGATCGATCGACCGATACCGGCGACGTCGATATGACACCGGCATCCGATGCGCGCCGATAAAAAAGCGCCGCCTGTCTCCCACAGACAGACGGCGCGATACTCATCGGTTTCACCAGAGGACCCCACGGTAACCATTCGAAGGCGGATGCCTGACGGTATGCTCCCGTCGAGCCCTCCTTCCCACACTCACACAACGTGGATGTAGGGAAAATTATTACAGGGGCGCTCCGGATTTTCCGATTTTGCACCGATCCTCCGCCCATGGTTCACGCCGGACGGACCTCGACATGATATGCCGCACGACGGCGTAGCCGGGTCGTGGGATGGGCGAGAACCGGCTCGCACTCCCTCCGCTGTCGGTCGCTCAGGGCGCACCCCAAGAGCACTTCCTCACTCCCTCCGCTGTCGGTCGCTCAGGGCGCAAGGCGTTCGAGGGTCCATCCGTCGTCGTCCCGACGATAGCGAAGACGATCGTGCAGGCGATTGGGGCGGCCCTGCCAGAACTCGACCGTTCGCGGCTTAACGACGTAGCCGCCCCAGTGCGGAGGTCGCGGGACGTCTCCCTCACTGTACTCCCCCGACACCAGCTCAAGACGCTTCTCAAGGACTTCCCGGCTGTCGATGACGCGGCTCTGGGGCGACGCCCACGCCCCGAGTTGGCTGCCGTGCGGGCGGCTGTGAAAGTACTCTGTGGACTCCTCCTCCGGTAGCTTCTCGACTTCACCCTCGATCCGAACCTGGCGCTCCAGCGGTTCCCACCAGAAGACGAGCGCTGCATGCGGATTCGCGCTGATCTGGCGACCTTTCTGGCTTTCGTAATTGCTGTAGAACACGAACCCCCGTTCGTCCACGCCTTTCAGCAGGACAATCCGCGCCGCCGGCCGACCCACCTCATCGGTCGTGGCAAGCGTCATCGCGTTCGGCTCCTCGACTTCTGCCTCCAGCGCTTCGTCGAACCACGTTTCGAATTGCTCGACGGGATTGGCCCGTACATGGTCGTGATCGAGCTCGTGCTTGGCGTATTCCTGTCGCAGGTCCGCTATGCTCATGCGTGCGTCGTTGGTGTCACAAAAAGGGTGGACCGGGACAACGACCCACGCGATGCGACCGTTTCGTGGCACCCCGGTCGTTGCAAGGATCGCACGTATGTCCGAGCGAAGGCACCCCCTAACGGTCCGGTCCCGTCCGCGTCCCCTACCACCAGATCTCCATACGAAGGCCCCGGCCGTTCACCGGG
>NZ_DAXETW010000162.1:0-3782 GCF_051155795.1 Longibacter sp. | reverse complement strand
GTCTTCTTCAAGCATACGGACACCGATCCGGACGACGCGCTCACGGCGGCCATCTTCGACGCGACTGTCCCGTGCTTCACGCACGACTTCAGCATGACCGGCCGCTACTACGAGCAGCTGGAAGCGTGGATGGTTCAGCGCGGCCTCGTAGACCGACCCGAGGCGCCCGTTTCATACTGGACGAACGACCTCGCGCTGCCCTCCGTCGTGGCGCCATCGGTTGCGTGACAACCCTCAGGCCGGACCATGGGTTGCGATTCAGGTCCTGCGTGCGCTTGTTTTCCATGTCGATGCTTCGTCGCTCTACGCCTATCCCCGCATAGCTGCCCCCGAGTGTGTCCCCATCTCGCACCCTCCGATCCGCTACGCCCGTTGAGCGCTGGTCGCTACTGAACGCCGTCGGCGTCCTGGCAGCGACGGTGCTCGCGCTGGCGGCCGGTGCGACGCTCCCGGTGGTCGTGGCCGGCGGGGGCGCTCTCTTCCTGCTGGTGCTGCAGTCCAGGCACCGCTGGACCCCGGACGGGGACTTCGGGCGGGCCAACGCCGTCACGGCCGCGCGGCTGATACTGGTCCTCGCCCTCCCCTTCCTGCCGGCATCCGCCGGACCCGTCCTCCCAATCGGCGTCGGGCTCGTCGTGCTGATCTCCGACGGCATCGACGGATGGCTGGCCCGCCGCTACGAACTGTCGTCGGAGTTCGGAGAGTTCTTCGACAAGGAGACGGACGCCCTCTTCCTGCTCGTCCTCTGCCTGATGACCACGACAACGGGCCATCTCTCGCCGTGGGTCGTCGGCCTCGGGCTGCTACGCTACCTGTTCGTGGTGGCGCTTTTCCTGATCCAGCCGCACGTGGGCAAGGAATACCGCTCGTCCTGGGCGCGCATCATCTACGTCGGGGTCGTCCTCGCCATGCTGGTAGCCTTCCTGCCCTACCCGAAGGTCACCCACCCGCTGGTTGCTATCGCAGCCGTCGCCCTGGTCTACTCGTTCGGCCGGTACACCTGGTGGCTCTGGACCGTGCGGAATACGTAACCTTCAGGAGCAGCAACTGCAACCGGCGCCCCCTCACACCCCTTCCGTCATCCCTGACCTCTCGCATCGCTCGCACCGTCGTGCGTGAACAGCCCGGGACACGCCGAATTGAATGAATGCGAAGAACACGAACCAGCCGATCATCTCGGACGTGGTTGCGTCACCGAACAAATAGATGATGAACACGGCAACGAGGGCGACCGCAGCGGCGATGCCGAGGTGCGCGGGGACGGTGTGAGACATGAATCTGACGGCATTGTGAGAAAAAGTCCGTGTACCGGCAGTACGGGCCGATCGTCCCGATGGGTACAAGGCAAACGGTGATCGTGTCCCGGCACCCGGCCCCCCAAACGGATCCTCACTCTCCGACCGGCGTGAACGGATCCCCCTGCCCCCCAGCCTCACCCGCTCGCCGTCCCGTCGATGCCTGCCGACACCCCGACGCTCCGCCCTCGTCCCGACCGCACGTCGTGGCGATCGTTCGGCCTCTTCCTCGCGGCCTGGGGACTTCTGAACGGCCTCGCGCTCGTCCCCGCCGCCGTGACGCCGCTGCCGGCCAGTCCCTACGCCCCATTCTCGGTCGACATCCTGGTCCTGATCACGCTTGCCGTCGGATCGATGTATCTCCTCTCCGGACGCGCAGCCGCCTGGGGCGTTCGTACAGCCACCGCCGGGGTCTTCTTCGTGCTCGTGTACCAGGTCTACGACGCCGTCGCCTACACCGCCTTCCAGCGGAACGGTCTATTTGCTGAGGACGTGCAGTATCTGGTTGACGTCTCCTACTTCGCGCTCGATAGCCTCTCCTGGGAGACCGGAGGACTGGCCTTGCTGGGCCTCGCCGCTACCGCTGCCGTGGTCTGGGTCGTTCCGCCGGCCGTTCGGATGGCCGCTCGGGTCGGAGCCGCGTCCCGGCCCGCCTGGGGTGCGCTGGCGCTCGCACACCTGATCGCGTGGCCGATCGTGTTTTTCGTCGCTCCAGCCCAGGAGTGGGGCACCGAGAATTTGACGTACCAGACCTCTAACGAGCGGACGCGCGTCCGCACGGTCGCCGCGAAGGTGTCGGAGAACGCGCAGGCGTCCGTCCGCCTCTACACGATGCTGGATACGCTCGGGCAGGCGCCCGTCGACTCGACCTACTTCCGCTACGACGCCATCGAGCTCGAGCGTCGGCCGCACGTGTATCTCTACATGATCGAGTCGCTCGGTGACGTGCTGGTGACCGACCCGGAACTGCGGCGTCCGTACCAGGACATGATGGCTACGGTCGAGGACACGCTCACGGCGGACGGGTGGCATCTGTCGTCCGCTCGGGCGGAGGCGCCGGTGCGTGGGGGCCGTTCGTGGCTCGCGATCGCGTCCGTCCTTCTCGGGACGCGGGTCGACCACCAGCTCCTGTACGAACGATTTCAGAGTTCGCCGGACGACGTGCCGTCGCTCGTTCGATTTCTCGACCGGCAGGGCTACCTGACGGTCACCTGCCAGCCCTACACCGTCGCCCGGCCCGGCCTGGAGATCACCAACCCCTACGGCTTCGAGGTCCTGCTTCACCGCGATGACCTCGACTACCGGGGGCCCACGTACGGATGGGGCGTCGTGCCCATGTCCGACCAGTATAGCCTGGGCTTCTCCCACGAACGCCACCTGAAACCGGCCGCCGAGGCCGGGCAACCCTTCTTCTACTTCTTCGAAACCGTGCTTTCCCACGCGCTCTGGAATTACGGGATTCCACCGATCCTCGACGACTGGTCGGACTTCAACGCCGGCGACTCACAGGCGGTGCGCGATCGGCTCGCATCGGAGGCTCAAGCTCCCTACCTCCTGCCCGATTCGATCACGGCCCCACGCATCTTCGACCAGCCCACCCGGATCCGGTACCTTCGGCACATCGGGTTCGAGATGGAAGTGCTCGTTCAGTACCTGCTGCACGACGCGCCGGACGGAAGTCTCGTTATCCTGATGGGAGATCATCAGCCTCCGCTCATCGAATCGGACACGTACGACGTACCGATTCACATTCTGAGCCGTGACCCGTCGCTCGTCCACCCGTTCCGCGACAGCGGGTTCACGGCCGGGCTTTCCCTGGAAGACGCTCCCCGGTGGAAGCATGAGGGGCTGTTCTCGCTGACGGTTCGGTCCCTCGTCGCCGCCACCGATAGCACCGCGGCACGTCCGCCGTTGAAGCCCGACGGGGTGCCGCGCTCTATCATCGTTCGGTGACAACGACCTGGCGGATGCACTGCCGGAACCGTCGCGCCGCCTCCCGCCATGTGGGAAACCGGTCGCTTTGGCGCTTGGCCGCCGCTCCCATTGCCTCGCGCCGCCCGACGTCCCCGATCAGCAGGCGAAGGATCGCCGACAGCGCCACCGGATCATCCGGCCGGAGGAGGCAGCCGGCGGCCGCCCGTCCCAGGTTCTCCGGAAGGCCGCCGACGCGGGACGCCACCACCGGCAGCCCGCGCGCCATCGCCTCTCGCGTTGCCATGCTGCACGTTTCGAAGCGCGAGGACAGGACGAACACGTCCGCCCGGTCGTAGATGCACGGCATCGACCCGCGCTCGATCGTCCCCTCCCACGACACACGGTCCCCGAAGGTCGAATCGCGGATCCGCCCGAGAAACGCCTCACCGTAGGCCGCGTCGAGGTCGGCGCCACCGACGAGCCGCCAGATCCAGTCGAGATCCTGCACACGGCCCAGCGCCTCCACCAGCACGTCCAGTCCTTTCCCGGGAAGCAGGTTGGCCACCGTCAGCA
>NZ_DAXETW010000161.1:0-25786 GCF_051155795.1 Longibacter sp. | reverse complement strand
GGGTGAATCGTGTCGCCGATGTTGCGAAGCGTGACACCGTTCCGCATGGCGAGTGCGAACGTACTGATCATTTCACCTGCGTGCGCTCCCAGAATGCTCACTCCGAGGATTGTGCCCGTAAGTCCTTTTGAGTACACCTTGATCCAACCGATCGTCTCGCCCTCGGTGATCGCTCGATCCAGCTTATCAAAGGGAAACCGGTAGGTCTCATATTCTACGTCGTCGGCTTCGAGGTTGGCTGGAAAGGCCCCGACGTGCGCCAGTTCCGGGTCGGTGTACGTCACCCACGGCACATGGGTGGCATCGATCGAGGACGGTAGCTTGAGCAGCGCGTTCGTCAGCGCGACCTTCGCCATGTGGCCGCTCATGTGCGTGAACTGGTAGCGTCCCGTGACGTCGCCGACGGCGTAAATATGCCGCTGGTTCGTCCGGCACTGATCATCCACAGTGACGCCACGACGCGAGTACTCGACGCCTGCTGCATCGAGGTTAAGTTGTTCGACATTCGCCGTTCGCCCTGTGGCCAGAAGTACGGCGTCGGCGTCCACCTCGACCGTTTCTCCGTCAACCGTCGCCGTGATCGTCGTCACGCCGTCACTTCGCGACAATGCCTCAACGTCTGCGTCCAGGAGATATTTCACGCCCTCCTTCTCCAGGACCTGTCGCAATTCGTCCGCGAGGTGCGCGTCGTCGTTCTGCAGGATACGATCGCTCATGTCGAGAACGGTGACCTCCGTTCCGAGGCGCGTGAAGGCCTGTGCCATCTCCGTCCCAATGGGCCCCGCACCGATGATAGCCAGCCGTTGCGGCTGTTCGTCCAGGTCGAACAAATCCTCGTTGGTTAAAACGGGAACGCGGTCAAGGCCGTTGATGGGCGGCACGAACGCCCGGGCGCCCGCGGCGGTGATGATGAAGCGGGCGGTCACCTGCTCCGCTTTCTCCGAACCGGTAATGCTGACGGTGTGGCTGTCCACGAAGCGGGCGGTCCCGGAGAGAACGTCGATCCCCATATCCTCGAAAATCTCGGGACGGTCGGCGTCCTCGTACACCTCTTGCCGAACGGCCCGAACGTGCTCCATGACGCCGGGGAAGTCAACCTGGAAGGGCTGATCGGTGAGTCCGTACCGGCTGGCGTTTCGGGCCTGATGGACGACCTTTGCGGCCTTGAGCAGCGTTTTGCTGGGGATGCAGCCCGTCCAGGTGCAGTCGCCGCCGAGGGCCTCGCGCTCCACCATGGCCGTCTTCGCCCCGAGATTCGTCGCGATACCGGCACTGGAAAGGCCGCCCGCACCGCCACCGATGACGAGCACGTCGTAGTCGTACGTGGACATAGCAGAAGGTGCTGAGACGTAGAAAAGAGAGGGATGTGGTGGGCGCCCGAATCTCCGCTCTGTCTACACAGCGGGCGGAGACGTTACGCTGGACCCGGGCGGCATCGACGCGATCGCGGAGCGACCGCAGCCTACGACGGCACCCGCGCTTCCTCCGGGGTCGCGCCATTCATCACGTCGGCGGGGGTGCTTCGGCTCTCCAGAACGACCGCCGACTCCTGCGGTCGGATGGAAACGGCGTCGCCGGGCTGGTACGACATGCGGTTGTGGGTATGCACCAGATACTCCGCGCCCTCGCACTCTACCCGGTAGGTGATGTCGTGCCCCTTGAAGGCGCGCTCGATGACCGTCCCCGTCGGGCCGGCCTTCGTGTCGCCGGGCTCCAGGGTAAGGTGCTCCGGACGAAGCGAAACGAGCACCGTGCCGGTCGCGTCGCGGTTCAGACCGATTTCGCCGAGTGCGGTCTGCGCGTGCCGCCCGCTAGCCTGCGACAGAAGAAGGTTCGTGCGCCCCAGAAACTGAGCCACGAAGAGCGTACGCGGCTGGTAGTACACCTCCTCCGGCGTGCCGACCTGCTCGATCTGGCCACCGCGCATGACAGCGACGCGGTCGGCGAACGAGAGCGCCTCTTCCTGGTCGTGCGTAACGAGCACGGCGCTCATCCCGCGTTCCTTCAGCAATCCGCGCACTTCCTGTCGGGTGCCCTCGCGGAGGAGGGCGTCCAGGTTGGAGAACGGCTCGTCGAGAAGCATCAGCTCCGGACACGGAGCGAGTGTTCGTGCGAGGGCGACGCGTTGCTGCTGTCCCCCCGACAGGTGATGCGGTGCCCGCTGTTCGAAACCGGACAGACCCACCATCTTCAGCGCCTCGCGAGCCTGCTCCGCGCGCTCCGACTTTGGAACGCTCGTCAAGCCGAACATGACGTTTTCGAGCACCGTCAGATGCGGGAAGAGCGCATAGTCCTGGAAGACGAGTCCCACGCCACGTTGCTCCGGCGGGACGTGCTCGTCCGGCCCCTCGATCGTCCGGCCCCGCATCCGGATGGTGCCGGAGGACGCCCGTTCAAACCCCGCGATGCAGCGAAGCATCGTAGTTTTGCCGCAGCCGCTCGGCCCGAGGACGGCGAAGATCTCATCGTCCCAGACGTCGAATGAGACATCCCGAACGACGAGCGGGGCGTCGGGCGTGAACCGCTTCGACAGTTTGCTGACGGAAAGAATCTCGCTGCTCATGGCTGGATGCGGCACGAGAAAAACGTGTCGGGGCACGTAGTGCGTCTGTGCAAGCGCGTGGTAGAGGTACGCGCGTAATTTAGACTGTGTCCATGCATTACGCGTGCGGCTCAAGTTTTCGCCCGACCTTTTCGGTTCTTTTTGATTTTTCTTGAACGAGTAGGAGACCGACGAACGCGGCCGAAAAGAACATGATGGTGAGGGCGTACGGCGCTGCCGCATCGAACATGGCTTCGTTTGCCGCACTCCAGGTCTTCATTGCGAGCGACTCAAACCCGGGCGGCGAGAGCAGGAAGGTGATCGGCAATTCCTTCATCGCGGAGAGGAATACGAAGGCGACACTGACCAGGAGGCCACGCTTCAACATGGGGACCGTCACCGAGAAAAAAGCCTGCGCCGGTGTTCGCCCGAGGGCACGTGCCGCCTCCTCAAGGTTGGGTGGTGCCTGGTAGAGAGCGCTGCGGATGGGACCGATCGCTTCAGCCATGAAGTGAAGGGCGTAGGCGAGGACGAGCAGGGCGAGGGTCTGGTACAGGACCGGCACGCCTGCGAGCGTGAAGACGATTAGGGCGAGTGCGAACGCCAGCGGCGGGGTAGCATAGCCGAGGTACGCCACACGCTCGATGATTCGGGTGGCGCGGGACGGCTCGCGAACGCCCACGTACGCCACCGGCAATGCCAGTACGGCCGCCAGCACGGCCGCAGGCGCCGAGGCGGAGACGGAAGCCCACAGCGATTCACCGAGGGATGCCCACGGGAGACCGGCCACGGCAGAGTCGGCCATCCAGTACGTGACCGTCAGGACGGGCACGGCGACCGAGACGACGCCGACGACGAGGGCGAAGAGGTAGGCGGGGATGCTCCATGACCCGAGTGGCACGCGGCGAGGAGACCGCGTCGCTCCGCTGCCTGTTCGGTGTAAGAGCAATCCGCGAAGCAAGCGTGCTTCCAGAAAGAGCACCCCGACGGTCAGGGCCAGCAGCATCAGTGCGAGGCAGGCGGCGTACACGCGGTCATAGGCCGCCTGGTACTGCAGATAGAGCGCGTAGCTGAACGTCTCGAACCGCATCAGCGAGACCACCCCGAAATCCCCGAGCACGTGGAGAACAACGAGGAGGCCGCCGGACAGAAACGCCGGGCGGAGTTGGGGGAGCACCACGCGGAGGAAGACCTCCCACCGACCGTACCCAAGGGCCTGCGCCGACTCTTCGAGCGCCGGATCCAGCCCCAGCAGTGCGGTCCTTAGATTCAGAAAGAGGTACGGGTACGTTCCAAGGCTGAGCGCGATCAGGGCGCCGTCATACCCTGACAGCCGCGGTAGGACCCATCCCATGAGCTGCGCCAGCGTTCCGTACGTCCCGGTCGTCGACAACAGTACGTAGGCCATTACGTAGCCCGGCACAGCCAGGGGGAGGACGCCGAGAAGTGTCAGCGCGCCTCGTCCCGGAATCGACGTACGGGTGGTCAGCCATGCGAGCGGAAACGCCAGAAGCATCGTCCCACCCAGCACGCCGGCGGTCAGCGAGACCGTATTCCAGAGCAGCCGAAGCGTGCGCTCACGAAAGACCAGGTCGGCCAGCAGCGTCCACTCCGCCTGGCCGGCGCGAACGAAAAGGTAGGCGAGCGGAATGATGACCCCGAGCACGACGACGGCGATCGGGGGCGCGACGTACCACCGTCGGAGCGAGCGAGGTATGCGATCGATCAGATTCACAGAGGACGACATCCGCTTCGGTTAGACGAGGATCGCGCCGCCGGAGCAAAGGGACGCGGATAACGCATAAGCCTGCGGCCCGGAGCATGCCGCAAGGGCACCCTCCAGGCCGCAAACCAACGGCTCTTGACGGTACGGCGAACGGGACCGGAACGGTCCGTCGTCCGCAACAAGAACGGATGGTTAGAGCAGATCTTCGTCGCGGAGCAGGTTCAGCGTCTGATCGATCTCACGGAGGCGCTCCAGGTCGAACTGTGGGCTGAGGCGCAGGGCCTGGTCGGCGTCCATCAGGTAGGGCGGGACCTCCGTGTCTTCGATTACGGGGTACTCATTCACGGTCTGCGCCGCGTACGTCTGCGCCTCTTCCGACAGCAGGAAGCGGATGAAGTCCTGCGCAACCTCGGACTGGTCGGTGGTCTGAAGCACGCCGGCTCCGGTGACGAGCGCAAGGTTGCCGACGTCCCCGTCCTCAAAGTGATAGGTCGCGACCGGGGCTGACGTCTCCTCCTCCGCTTCTTCGCCCTGCGATTCAGGGTTTGCGATGCGGAGCACGTAGTAGTGATTGGTCAGGGCAATGTCGATCTCACCGGCAGCGAGCGCCCGAATCATCGGCGTATTCGACGTATAGCTCTTCGGGTTCAGCTCTTTCATCCCCTGCAGCCAAGTCCGTGCGGTGGAATCGCCCTTCGTCACGCGAAGGGCCGTGACAAAGTCCTGGAAGCTGGAATAGGCCGGGGTCCACCCGATGCGGCCGTCGAATGCCGAAGCGTTCGGCAGATCCGCGATGGAGGCCGGCAGGGCGGTCGTGTCGACCCGATCGGTGTTGTACGCAAGGACGCGGAAGCGAGCGGTAACCGGGACCCAGTTCCCGTTCTCCGACGTGAACCGATCCGGAACGGCGTTCAGGGTGTCGGGCAGATTGGCAAGCAGATCGTTGTTGACCGCGTTGCCGAGAGCACCGGCGGTGTTCGCCCAGAATACGTCCGCCGAGCTCTGGTCGCCTTCCTCCTGCAGGGCGGCGAGGAGCTGAGAGTCGGTTCCGTAGCGCACCTCTACGTTCACGTCCGACTGTGCGCGGTACTTCTCCACCAGAGAATCGACCAGGGCCTGGCTGCGTCCGGAGTAGACGATCAGCTCGGTGTCCTCTTCTTCACCACCCGACTGACAGGCGGTCAGGCTGACCGCAAGAAGCAGAGCGGCAAAAATGGTTGCGAGAGTACGCGTCATAACAGGCATTCGGTCGATGGAAGTCTTGTTTAGACTTATTCTAAAATAGACGCTGCAGAATGTCTGCGTGTGTGGCGGGCGCGGGACGGTTCCTTGCAAAAACTCCACATGCCGGGACCGTGCGGTCGGTCATTTGCCGGAGATCAGGTGCTCGACCGCTTCCCCGAGTCGGTCCGGCGAATGATTTTCCTTCTGGCGCTGCGCCCCCGCGCGCAGGTCTGGTGCCAACCCGTCCGCGAAGAAACGCACGACCGCATCCGCCAGCGCGGGTGGGTCTTCCGGCGGGACCACCAGGCCGGCGTCTTCATGCGGCACGACCTCGGCCAGGCCCCCGACATCGGTCACGACCATCGGCGTTTCGAAGTGAAATGCTATTTGCGCAACACCGCTCTGGGTCGCGCTAACGTACGGCTGAACAACGAGGTCTGCTGCTCCGAAATATACCGGGACATCGTCCCCGGGAATGTAGCCGTCGTGCCAGGTGACCGTCTCCTCCAGGCCCCGGTCACGGATGATCGACCGGTATCGCTCCGGATCCTCGTAGGCCTCCCCGGCAACCACGAGCTTCACCTTCGGCAGGCCCTCTCGGATGCGCGGCATCGCCTCGAGCAGGACGTGAAGGCCTTTGTACTCGCGGATAAACCCGAAGAACAGAAGCACGGGCGCGTCCTGCGGAAGATGCAGGCGGCCACGGGCATCAGAACGATCGACGGGATCCCCGAATCGTTCGTACACTGGGTGATCGATCTGCTGAATGCGCACGTCCTCACCGCAGAGCGCACCGATGTCTGCCGCGACGGCATCGGACATGGCGACGTGCCCCTGGCAGGCCGACAGAAAGAATCGGCTGAGCCGGGCATCCAGCAGGTGCCGCTCGTGCGGAAGCGCATTGTGAACCAGCGCAAGGGATGGGACACCCTGCCACCGAAGCCACCGTGCCATCAAACCGTACGCCGGAGCGAAAAAGGGCATCCAGTACTGAAACAGGACGCCATCCGGCTCGAGCGACGCGACGTGCGCGGCCGTCCGGATCCAGGTCCACGGGAGAACGCTGTCGATCATTCGCGGTGCACCGGCAACCGCTTCTGGAGGCGTTTCCTCCGACTCGTATTGGGTTTTACCGGGGAATAGCCGTTCCGGATATTGACGCGAAAAGCTGATCGGGCGGACGTCGTGACCACGTCGCTGAAGGACCTCGACGGTCATTTCCGTGAAGTGGGCGATCCCTCCGCGGTACGGGTGAACCGGGCCGACGACAACAATACGTGCCATAAGACGGAGCGAGACGTAAACCGCGAGTGCGCGAGTGGGCTACCCGTTTACGGTGCTCATGTCGGGATACCGGTCGCCGACCGCAACGCCGGGTGGGGCGATCTCATCCAGGTGCCTACGCTCGTCGGTAGAAAGATCGATCTGCAGCGCGTCGGCGTTCGCCTCCAGGTGCTCCGGACGGGTCGTGCCCGGAATGGGCACGATGTCGTCTCCCTGATGAAGAACCCAGGCCAGGGCGAGCTGAGCCGGGGTTACGCCTTTCTCCGACGCCATCGCCTCCACGGCATCGACCAGCTCGAGGTTCTTTTCGAAGTTCTCTCCCTGAAAACGCGGATTGTGGCGACGCCAGTCATCGTCCGGCAGGTCATCCGGAGATGTAAAACGTCCCGTCAGGAAGCCACGCCCGAGCGGGCTGTACGGCACGAAGCCGATGCCGAGGTCGCGCACGGTGTCCAGAATGTCCTCCTCCGGCTCGCGGCTCCAGAGCGAGTACTCCGTCTGCAGCGCCGTTATCGTTCGCTCCCGATGCGCGCGCCGGATCGTCTCTGCTGCAGCTTCGGATAGACCCAGATACCGAACCTTTCCGGCATCGACGAGCTGTCCCATCGCGCCGACCGTTTCTTCTATCGGCACGTCGGGATCCACGCGGTGGAGGTAGTAGAGATCGATGTGATCGGTCCCGAGGCGTCGAAGACTTGCATTGCAGGCCTCGTGGACGTACGACGGCCGTCCGTTCAAGCCGTGCATGCCGCCCTCCTCATCTCGAACGATCCCGAACTTCGTCGCCAGGGTAATGCGCGTCCGGTAGGGCTGCAGGATGCCACCGATGAGCTTTTCGTTCGTAAACGGACCGTACATGTCCGCGGTATCGAAAAACGTCACGCCGAGCTCGATCGCTCGGATCAGGGTATCTTCCGCCCGGGACTCGTCCGCCGTACCGTAAAATTCGGACATGCCCATACAGCCGAGGCCAATGGCGGACACAGCGGGTCCGTCGGCGCCAAGCGTTCGCGTCATCATGGCAGCGGGAAGGTTTGTGGCGGCAGACAATTCAGGAGGGCTACTGTCGACCCAAGGTCCGGTTTCTCCCCTTCTCTTTCGCCGTACGTCCCCGCATCAGGATCCGCCAACGGCGACTACGGTGACGT
The DNA here is from genome assembly GCF_051155795.1 of Longibacter sp. Lineage (NCBI taxonomy): Bacteria > Pseudomonadati > Rhodothermota > Rhodothermia > Rhodothermales > Salisaetaceae > Longibacter > Longibacter sp. The sequence continues at coordinate 17,862 of NZ_DAXETW010000161.1, read as the reverse complement.
GTAGGACGGAGAGGGCGTCTCCGACGGGGAATCGTCGACGGAGGGATTGTCGACCGGGGGATCGGGGGTCGTCCGGAGCTCGGCGACCTGATACGACGCGGTTTCCTCCATTCGCGGTTGAATAACGATCTCTCCGAGCAAACCCGTCGTGAACATTTGCGCGCCGAAGAGAATCAGCAAAGCACCGAAGAGGAGCAGTGGGCGATCACTCAGTGCTTCTCCGAACACGAGCTTGTCGACTGTGAGCCACAGGCTGATGATGAAGCCGAACAGAAAGGCTACCGTCCCGATAGACCCGAAGAAGTGCATTGGCCGAACGGCGAAACGGGTCAGAAAGATCACCGTCACCAGGTCGAGAAAGCCCCGGATGAAGCGTTCAAAACCGAATTTGGTCCGGCCGTATTTACGGGGGTGATGTTTGACCGGCTTCTCCGTAATGCGGTCGTATCCCTCCCATTTGGCCAGCAGGGGGATGTAGCGGTGCAGTTCGCCGTACACGTCGACACTTTTCACGACCTCGCGGCGGTAGGCCTTCAGGCCGCAGTTAAAGTCGTGAAGGTCGAGGCCGGAGATTTTTCGGGTGACGAAGTTAAAAAACCGGCTGGGCACCGTTTTGCTCAGCGGATCCTTACGCCGTTTCTTCCATCCGCTGACGAGATCGTGCCCATCCCGTAGAAGGTCGATGAGCTCAGGGATCTCGGCCGGGTCATCCTGCAGGTCTGCGTCCATCGTCACGACATACTGTCCCCGCGCGTGCTCGAACCCGACGGCAAGGGCGGCGGACTTGCCGTAGTTGCGCTGGAAGCGAATGCCGGCGATGCGATCATCCTCCGCGTGGAGTCGGTCGATTTCCTTCCACGAGCCGTCGCGTGACCCGTCGTCGACGAGCCAGATGTCGAACGTGAGACCGTTCTCCGTGCACGCTGTCCGGATGCGCCGGACGAGTTCGGGGAGGGACTCCACCTCATCGTATACCGGCACCACGACGGAAACGTCCGGCACGGATTCGGTCGGTGAGTTGGGCGAGGAGCCTGGCATCGGCGAGTAAGGAGTAAGGGAGAGACCGTGCGGCATCGCCGGGACGCCGAGGGCTCCGGCATCTCGGCCGTCATGAGGAATCTGCGCATCGAGGCAGCCTACACGTCGATCGTCGCGTACTTGGCGTTGCGCTCGATGAACTTGCGACGGGGTTCCACCGCGTCACCCATGAGGGTGGAAAAGATCTTGTCAGCCGCTGCCGCGTCCTCGATCGTCACCTGCTGCGTCTTCCGGGTCTCCGGATCCATGGTGGTCGTCCAGAGCTGTTCCGGGTTCATCTCACCGAGCCCCTTGTAGCGCTGCAGACCGGGCTTCTTGCCCTCTTCCCGCAGCTCGCGCATGCGGTTCTGCATCGCGCCTTCCCTCCAGAGGTACTCCTCGTTCCGCCCGTGATTGATGCGATAGAGCGGGGGGAGCGCGATGTAGATGTACCCCTTCTCGAGCAGCGGGCGAAGCTGCCGGTAGATGAAGGTGAGGAGCAACGTACGGATGTGAGCGCCGTCAACGTCCGCATCCGTCATCAGGACGATCTTGTGGTAGCGCAGACGCGAGAGATCGAACTCCTCCTCCGTGGAGGTAAGGCCGGTCCCGAGCGCCGTGACCATGTTCTTGATCTCGTTGTTCTCCAGAATGCGGTCGAGCCGCGCTTTCTCGACGTTCAGTATCTTCCCCCGGAGCGGGAGGATGGCCTGGAAGTGGCGATCGCGCGCCTGCTTGGCCGACCCTCCGGCGGAGTCCCCCTCAACGAGATACAGTTCGGACTCCTCCGGGTCGCGCGACGTGCAGTCGGCAAGCTTGCCGGGAAGACCGCCTCCCGTAAACGCATTCTTCCGCTGCACGAGTTCGCGCGCTTTCCGGGCGGCAGCACGGGCCTGAGCGGCCAGAATCACCTTGTTGATGATCCGCTCGGCCTGCTTCGGATGATCCTCGAGCCAGCGTCCAAGAGCCGTGTTGATCAGCGACTCGACAACGCCCTGGACCTCGGAGTTCCCGAGTTTCGTTTTCGTCTGTCCCTCGAACTGCGGCTCTGCAACCTTCACCGACAGAACGGCGGTGAGCCCCTCTCGAAAGTCGTCGCCGGAAAGGTCGAACTTGATCTTCTTCAGGAGACCGTTGTTCTGCGCATATCCTTTCAGCGTCCGCGTCAATGCACGTCGGAAGCCGGAGACGTGCGTCCCCCCTTCGTGCGTGTTGATGTTGTTGACGAAGGACAGGACGTTTTCGTTGTACGTGTCATTCCACTGCATCGCGAGCTCCACGGGGACCTCGCCGTCCTCCGTAATGTAGATCGTCTCATCCAGGAGGGAGTCCCGTCCTTCGTCGAGGTATTCAACGAACTCGGCAACGCCGCCTTCTGAATAATAGCGCTCGGATTGTAGCTCGGGATCGTCCTCGCGGTGGTCCGTCAGCGTAATCGCGACGCCGCTGTTCAGATACGCCAGCTCACGGAGACGATCCGACAGCGTGTCGAAGCGGAAATCCGTTAGCTTGAAGATCTCGTCATCGGGCCAGAAGCGGATGTGCGTACCCGTCTCCTCGTCCTCGTTCATCGGACGAATTTCCTCTACGGGCCCGTCCGGCACGCCACACACGTAGCTCTGCTCCCATACGGAACCGTCCCGCCACACCTTCGCCTCGAACTTCTTCGCGAGGGCATTCACACACGACACGCCGACCCCGTGGAGTCCTCCGGACACCTTGTAGCTGTCCTTGTCGAACTTTCCACCGGCGTGAAGCACGGTCATCACCACCTCCAGCGCCGACCGGTTCTCGACGGGATGTTCATCGACCGGGATTCCGCGCCCATTGTCTTTGACGGAGACCGATCCGTCCTCGTGGATTTCCACCGCGATCGAGTCGCAGTGACCCGCCAGGGCCTCATCAATCGAGTTGTCCAGAACCTCGTAGACAAGGTGATGAAGGCCGCGCATGCCCACATCGCCGATGTACATGGCGGGTCGCTTTCGGACGGCTTCCAGCCCTTCGAGGACCTGGATATTGGACGCCGCGTACTCGCTGATCGCGCGATCGGGCAGGTCGGTTGTGTTGCTCATTGGGCGCTAAAATTGGCGAAGCAGAACGTTCGTACAGACCGGGGATCAGGATGCAGATCTCAGATCCATACCTATACGTTACGGTCGCGCCAGAGTTCAGTCAAATGCGCCATGCGAACTGTTCGCAAACGTGGGAGGCGAGGGTCGACATTCGGGGGGCAAGCGGGAAAGGGGGAGCGCGGGAAAGGGGGCACCCACTCGACACTTTTTCAGGGCACCCTGCCCCGGTCGTCGGCCCCGACCCAGAGACGTTAATACATTACGACCTCAACACCTTAACACCTGCTCACGGTCACACCTCGTGTCGGGCCCAGACGACGAAACTGATGGCACGTTCTGCCGCGGTATCGAGGCCGGCCAGCAGGACCTCTTCGTCGGCGTCAATCAGGCGTTCAACCTCACCGTGGACGGCTCGCGCTTCTTCAACGAGGGACTCCGACACGTCGGGGTACAGGCTCAGCAGGCGCTGATGCATGTTGTGGAGCAGACGCTCCGAGCGGCGCAGTTTCATCAGCAGATCGAAATGGCGGACGGCCACAGCGATCGGGCGTTCATCCTGCTCGACGAGATGCATGTGACCCAGGACCACCTGCATGAGCAGGTCCATCAGTTCACGCCCTGTGGTGCGCAGAGAGGCACTCGCCCGCCCCGGGGGTTCCTGCGCCGACGGATCGAGGCCGGCTCGGCGCTGCGCAACGCTACTCCGCACGTTCTCCGCCGTGGACAACGTGGCGAGCAACGTCATGGACTGAAGGACGGATGCGACCGTGGACGCCGAATCGGCATTGCTCATCATCTACAGACGGGCTTCAAGGGCAGGCGTCGAGAAAGAATCGGTCCCACGGTCGGCTACACCTCCAGGTACCTCATAAACTCCTCAACCCGGCTCTGCATCTCGGAATCGTCTTCTCCGAAGCTGGCGATCACGTGGTAGTCGTTGTGCTCAAGCACGTGCCGGACGCGTGTGGTGTCCGTCACGTTCAGCTTGAGCGTGACGCGAATCTTCTCGGTGGACGAGTCCGGCTCCTCGGACGCGACGGCGAGTACCTTCGCGTCGTTCTGTTCGATGAGGTGGACGAGCTTAGCCAGAGCGTAGTCGCGCTGATCCACTTCGAGCGCGATGATGGCGCCTGAGCGCTGCGTGGCCATCAGCTTGGCGAACTCGTCAAAGATGTCGTGGCGGCGAAGGAGCCCGAGATAGCGAGTATCGTTCGGCGGCGTAACAGGCACAGTGCTGAGACCGTGCTCGACCATTGTCCGGGCCGCGTCAAAAATGTGCTCCTGCGGACGCACGCTCACGGGGCGATTCCCGAGAAGCGACCCGACCGCATCGTCCGGACCGTTCGCACTCATCATCTGGTCTTCAGAGATTACGCCGACGAGGTGGTCTTTCTCGTCCACGACCGGCAGATGACGCACGCGGTGCTCCATGAGTAGTCCGAGCGCGTCCTCGACCGTATCGGTCGTGTGGAGGGCCGGAATGGCGGTATTGATAGCGTCCTGTACCTTCATCGGCGTGACAGGTCAGTCCAGAAAACTGGGGGTAGAGGGAGTGCCGGTACGTATCTCCGGCATTACTACACCGTACAGTACGCAATGGCTGTGCCGGTGCTCCGCAGATGAAAGATTGTCAGGCGGATATCTCGGGTCCGTCACGTCGTGCCCGGAGATGTTGTATTGGTCGCGTCCGGCGGCGGTTCGACGGCTTCGACCACGACAGCACCAACATCCGGCGCACCGGTCGCATCCCCGTTCTCATCGGTAGCATCTTGCGGAAGCGGGTCGCCATCGGGGCCGATGACCCGGAGCGGGCCGAAGGATTGTACCATCCGCTCGATCCGCTCGGCGTTGCGAGGGGCGGCGCGATAATGCATGCGTGCGACGGCCTGCGGGCTGTCGAACGTCGCACCGTCAGACCCGTCACCGTGCGCCGTCGGGATGCCCTGCGCGTACACGTACTCCTCGCTCAGGACATCAGCCAGGCGGTGGATACTGGAGATGGTCTTCGGCTCCGTTACCGGCACGTAGGAGACGCGCTCGACGTAGTCCCGCTCGATCAGCGCGAGCAGGTCCTCTTTCAGCGCTTCGAGCCCCATCCCACGGAGGGCCGACACAAACGACGCGTCCGGATAATCCCGCTTGAGGGCGCGAATCAGGTGGGCATCCTCCTGTGCATCGACCTTATTGAAGACGATGAGGGTCGGTACGTCGTCGGCGTCGATCTCTTGGAGGGTTTCATTTACCACATCCATGTGGTCCTCGAACCGCGGATGCGTCACGTCCACGACGTGGACGAGGGCATCGGCCTCGCGAACTTCATCCAGCGTGCTCTTGAAGCTCTCGATGAGGCGGTGCGGCAGCTTGCGGATGAAGCCGACCGTGTCGGAGAGCAGGATTTCCTTGTTGGAGTCGAGTTCGACCGTGCGCGTTGTTGCGTCCAGCGTCGCGAACAGGCGGTCTTCCGCCAGTACCCGCGTGTCGTCGGCGAGGGCATTCATGAGCGTCGACTTTCCGGCATTCGTGTAGCCAACAAGCGACACCGTCGTGTACGTGTGGCGCCCTTTCCGCTGGGTCGTCCGCTGGCGATCGATCTTCTCCAGCTTCTCGCGGAGCTTCGCCATGCGTTTGTCAATCAGGCGCCGGTCCGTCTCGATCTGCTTCTCACCGGGCCCCTTCGTTCCAATCCCTCCCGACTGCCGCGAGAGGTGGGTCCAGCGCCGCGTCAGACGGGAGCTGAGGTAATCCAGCTGCGCCAGTTCGACCTGTGTCTTTGCCGCCGCCGTCTTGGCGCGGCTGGCAAAGATGTCCAGGATCAGGCCGGAGCGATCCAGGAGCTTGCAGTTGACCTCCTTCTCGACGTTCCGCACCTGTACGGGCGACAGGTCATCGTCGAAGACCACCATGTCGGCGCCGAGTTCGGCGGCACGACGTTTCAGTTCTTTGACTTTTCCCGACCCAAGAAATGTGGAGGGGTCGGGGCGATCGAGGGACTGCGTCATCCGATCCACCACGTCGGCACCGGCGGTTCGCGCCAGCTGCTCGAGCTCATTCAGATGGTCGCGAACGTCCCAGCGCGATTCATCGGCGCTGATGACGCCGACCAGGATGGCGGTTTCGTCTGACTTCTCTGTTTCGGGCTTGTACAAAGGCGATGATAGCTTTTGATCAGGTCGTGAACGCGGCAAACCCGCGTGTAGCCGGACGTCCGGTGATACTCTCTCTCCTGCGAGGGAGTGCTACAGGCTCACCCGACGCACGATGACGGCACACGAACCGGAGACAGCCGGTTAACCGGCTCGCAGCGTTCTTGTCAACGTAGAATCGACTTCCATAATATATACCTTCCACGGGGCGACGTGTTGCAGGCCGGCTGCCGTGCAGTCGGCTTTCAGCCGGTCGGGCAGAACGTCGGCGAGCCGAGTGTTATCGCATGTCTCGCAGCACGTCTTCCGGTCGTTCGTGGTCAAATGCGACGCGTCGCAGCGCTGCCACGTACCGGTTCATGACGACCACGTTGGCGGTGACGAGGTTGCGAACCAGCGGTACGGAGATGCTATCGTCGGCGACGTCGATGCTGGTTTTCATCCGGAGCTCTCCCGTATCGAACCCGAGTTCGAAGTTGCCGATCGGAAGATCGAAATTCACCCGGGTGATGAACTCTGCGACGGCGCCGAGCCGGTCTCTGGGGATGGCCTCCGGGTACACGGAGTAGAAGAGCGCCTGCTCGGCCTCTTCCAGTGCGATGGCGTAGCACATCCAGGTGTCGTCCTCTCCCTCGAACTCACTCTGCAGGGCCGGGCGCGGTCGCTCGACGGCATCAACGGGCCAGCCGCTGGTTTCGAAAAAGGACTCGAGGGCCGACCGGATGGGCCCGGCGGCTCCCGTCGCAGGAGATCCGTTGGATGAAGAGGCAGGAGAATGGGACATGCAGCCGTTCGAGAATGATGAGCGGAGCGACGGGCATTCGATGAGCGGGGTCCGGCCGGGTCGCGCCCCAAACTTACTCATCCAATGCTTCTTCGTCGTACGGTTCGCGCATGGTACACCGGAACCGCGGGTCGAGTTTTCTGGAAATCAGTTGTTCAAACGGCGCACGCTGGGACTCGGGGACGGGTAGGTTCATCCGGCAGCGTTCGCCGTCGTCATTTTCATAAAAGAAAACCACGTAGGCGCGCCCGTCATCTTCCGCGGCGAAGTAGTCCGTGATCTGGCTCCAGGACACCGCCCGGCTGATGCAGGTGACGTCGTGGATGATTCCGTACTCGGTGACGATCACGGACCGGCACAGCCAGGTGGCGATCCACCAGAAGACGCCGCCGGCCGGGTACCCGGTCATGACGTGAGGGGCAATGCCCCGCCCGGTCCAGGCCGACGCGAGAAAGGCGACGGCGACGATAGCCAGGAAGAGCGTCGGGCCGATCGGGATGCCATAGAATTTCCCGGTTCGCCAGACGAGAAGGGGCTTGCGAACCCGGATTCGACTGATGACCGCCAGCAACATGGACACCGATGTGGCTCCGACGAAGACGGAGAGCACAGCCGCATGCAGGAGGAAGAAAATATCTGCGGGCGAATCAGGCATGACGGTCGTCGAACACGTGTGGGTCCCGCAGTTTGTCGGAGAGGTCGATATGAAGGTGGGGTCCGTCGCCGCCGGCTGCTGCGCCCTGTCGTGACGTTCTCACGCCCACCTCCCGGCGCCGGTAGCAACTGGACGATGGGGCGTGTCCACCGTCAGCGCGGCGATCGGGATACCGTCAAGCAGACACCGTCTCGGGCTGCCAGAGGCGCGCCAGCACCTGTTCGGATACCAGGAAGAGCAACGCCAGGAGCAAAAAGACGTTCCAGATTTCTGTGCCGGCGCGCTGCTGCTCGAGGGCCGTCGCGACGCTTTCGGAGGCGTCGGAAACGAGCGGATCGACCGGTCCGCCAATGGCGCTGCGTAGCGATGACTGGGCTTCGTCGAGCGGTGCCGTTGCCAGGTTCGATTCGGCCGACGGGACGGCAACGGCAAGGCGTCGTACCACGCGATCACCCGCCATCACGTCGTAGATTCCCGTCGTGTGCAGTTCCGCGCCGACGTTCAGAAGCGTCGCACCGAACAACGACCGCTGCTCCGGGACACGGTCGACGCCGTCCGGGCCGACCAGGCGGACCTCCTCCTCGGGCGAGATGCCGGTGATCCGCAGCTCGGAGGAAGCGCCTGCCTCGATCGTTTCCCCGCTCACGGACGTCCCCGCTGACAGGTAGTACACCGATCGGTACAGGAGCGGGATGAAGAGCCCGCGGACTGGCAGGTCGCTCCACTCGGGATCCGGCGCCACGGCCGAAACAAGCGCCACACCACTCCCCGCCCGCAGTTCCTGCAGAAAGGGGAATCCGTTCGACAGTTCGATGAGCGTTTGCCCGCGCGCCCCGGCCGTCGGAGTGTTCATGGCGTAGTACACGTCCGGGCTTTCGACGTTGGATCCGTCGCCACCGCCCTCGGTGTCGAACACGCCATCGAACAGCGGGTGCTCGATGTCGACGCGCTCGAACGTGGCGATAGCCCGGCGGGCGCCGAGTTCGCCGCTGAACCCGCGGAACGACCCGCCGCCCAGCGCACCGAAGAGGTCGCCGTACTCATCGGGTCGCGACCGGGCGCCGGGAAAGACCATGACGCCGCCCCCGCGCTCCACGTACCGGCGCACGGAATTGACTTCGCCGCTTGACACGGACTGCAGTCCGACCAGCAGCACGGCGTCGTATTGCCCGAGATCCGCGGACGGGAGATCCGCTTCGGGAATGGTCTCCGTGCGAAAGGCCAGTCGATCAGCAATCATCTCCGAGGACAGCGCCAGGTCCACGTACCGCGTTCGCTGCCCCTCCCCACGTACGACCAGCACACGCCGTTCTTCCGGCACATGCAAGATAAACGGTCGCGTGTTGTCCGGCATGAAGGCGTCGTCCTCGATTTCCACATGCCCGGTCAGCCAACCGCGCGATGCCGGGGACACCGCAAACGTCACCCGGGCCGGCTCGCCGGGCTCCAGGTCGGCCGTCGACTGAGCGACGCGGTCGCCGTCCAGGTACACGCTGGCCACGGCACCGGGCCGCGATTCCTCTCCGTGGTTCACGAGGGTTGCCTCAATCTCGACAGCCTGCCCCACCTCGACAATGCGACTTCGGACCTGCACGTCGATGACCCCTACGTTGCTCTGCGACCGAGTTCCAACAGGAAGCAGCGTCGTGGCAACGCCTTCCGGCATCGGCGTGGACGTCGAGTCGCCGAGCATCGATCGCTGAAGATCCGACGCCACGTACACGACCTTCCGTGGAGCCGTGCTCTCGGAAAGTGCCCGGGCTGCCTGCACGACCGCGGTGGCGATCGCTGACGCCCCGGCTGCCGGTTCGATCCCACCAACCGCGTCGCGGGCAGCCGGCAGGCTCTGCATCATCGTGGGCCGGGCACCGTCCTCCCGCGCCGTTGGCCACACGACGACATCATCCCCTTCCGATGCCGACGCAATCACGTCGTCCGCCTTTGCGCGGGCCTGGGCCAGATAGTCCCCGTCCACATCGGTCATCGTCATCGACAGCGAGTTGTCAACCACGACGGCATGAGCGGTTCGGATCTGCTCGCCGACACCGGACAGGCCGCCGGTCAGGGTCGGCTGGGCGAAGGCGAGGACGAGGCAGGCGATGGCAAGCATGCGCAGGGCGAGGAGCAACCACTGCTTAATGCGAACGCGCTGGACCGCTGACTTCTGCAGTTCCTTGACGAACGACAGAGAGCTGAAGTCGACGCGCTGTGGACGACGCAGGTTAAAGAGGTGCAGGAGCAGCGGTATGGCTATCGTCGCCAGCGCGAGCAAAACGAACGGGTTGAGAAAACTCACGTCGGGGCCTCAGCGGCGTCGCTGCGAAAGTCGTCGAGCACGGGGTCGGCTGCAACCTCCCCTCGAATGGAGGGGTTCCAACGCACGGGTACCGGATGCCGGCGAATACGGACGCCAAGGGTTCGGCTCCCCGTCCATCAATTTCCATCTCCGTTCTGTATGTTGTATCGATCGAGCGTCCCGTCCCCGGGGCACACGTCGGTTTCCTATCGATCGCCATGCCATCCGTTGCCATGACCGATACGCTTTCCCCTGCCGAAACGCTGTCGCGTGAGGCACGTGCGGCCGGTTCTTCGCTCACCGCGCGGCTCGTGGACGGACTCCTCGGGCGCGCGTCGGACGACGACGGACGCATTCGCCATACACTGCTGGCCGTCTGTCCAAATTCAGAGACCGTGGCGCGGGCTGCCCTCGAAGCGGCCCACGAGGCCCGAGCGCCTCTCCTTTATGCAGCCACGCTCAATCAGGTCGACCGGGACGGAGGATACACCGGGTGGACACCCGCGTCCTTCGCCTCGTTCGTCGAGGAGGAAATCCGCCGGCTCGCCGTGGACGTGCCCGTGATTCTGTGCCTCGATCACGGGGGACCGTGGAAAAAGGATGCGCATGTACAGAACGAGCTGACCTACGAGGCGTCTCTCGAAGAGGTAAAGGCGTCCATACGGGCATGCATCGATGCCGGGTACGACCTCCTTCACATCGACCCGACGGTTGACCTCCGGCTTCCGCCCGGGCAGCCCGTCCCGATCGAAGACATCGTCGATCGAACGGTCGACCTGCTGCAGGACGCCGAGGCGTACCGCAAGGCGCAGGACAGGCGCCCGATCGCCTACGAGGTCGGTACGGAAGAAAGCGGCGGAGGGCTCCAGAGCGAAGATCGCTTCTGCGAGTTTCTGCAACTCCTCGCGTCGGCCATCGACCGCAAGAATCTGCCTCGACCGCGCTTTGTGGTCGGAGACGTGGGTACGCGGCTCGACACGTCGCACGTGAACGCCGTCCGGGCGGCCCGGCTCGCATCCGAGGCCCGGCAGCAGATCGGCGCCCTTCTGAAAGGACACTACACAGACGCCGTGGAGGACCTCGCGGTGTATCCGCTCGCCGGGATCGGCGGTGCCAACGTCGGCCCCGGACTGTCTGCCGCCGAGTTCAATGCGCTCACACGCCTGATCGATCTCGAAAACCGCCTGGATGCGACTTCAGGCTTTGCTGATGCGCTACGGACGGCCGTGATCGACAGCGGGCGGTGGCGCAAGTGGCTGCGACCGGAGGAGGCCGGCCTGGCGTTTGACGACCTGCCGGATGATCGACGGCATTGGCTCATCCACACGGGATCTCGCTACGTGTGGACCGAGACCGAGGTCGCCGCCTCCCGCCGGCGGCTCTACGACAACGTACGTTCCTACCGCGACCCGGAAGCGTTCGTCCACTGGCGGGTACGATCGGAAATCCTGCGCTACTTCCACGCCTTCAATCTTGTGGGACTGGCGGACGGGATCTGACACCGCCCGGACGATTGCCACCCCACCCGGCGAGGCGCCCTTTATCGCACGAGACTCTTGATCGCACGAGGAATTACCTCACAAACTCAACACGAGCGATTTTGCCGTCCTCGTTGACGTGGTAGATCGCGATGGCGTTGGTCACATCTCCATCGGACGCCATACCGCGAACCCGTTCCTCATCAATCACGACGGTCCCCTGCACCATCCGCCGCGTGACGTTTGCGAAGAGGGTCGGATTTCGGGAGAAGAGCTGGCTGTACACGTCCCGCATCCGGCTTGTGCCCGTCATCTGCAGCCGGTTCGGGTAGGCGTAGACCTTCACGCTGTCCGCATACGCGTCGAGGAAGCCGTCGATGTCGTGTGCGTTGTAGGCGTTCAGTTGCTGCTGCACGGGCGCTTCCGCGCGGGTCGGAAGAAGGGATTCGATCCGCAGCAGCTCGCCCCGCCGTACGACGGCGTCCACGTCGAACGCGTGAGCGAGATCGTCGAGCGGGTTTCCGTTAACGATCGCCAGGTCAGCCTGCATCCCGGCCTCCACCCGCCCCAGATCGTCGCGGCCCATGAGCGTCGCGCCTCCGACGGTAGCCGTTTCCAGAATCTCCGCAGGGGACAGGCCCGCCGCTCGCATCAGCTCAAACTCGCGCGACAGGGACGGGCCGTGAAGCGTGCCGATATTGCCGGCATCCGTCCCTGCAACGACGGTAACACCGGCATCATGAACGGCCTTCAGGTTCTGCATCGCCACCGAGTCAGAGGGGATCGCCGGGCGCTGCGCAATCATCCGGCGCATGCGGTCCGACAGCAGCGAGTCCGGCAACACCTGAAGGTCGAAGAGCGAGGCGATCACGTCCTTCTGCCCGATTCGATGCTCGGCCACGGTCAGGTTTAGCGTCTGGGCGAAGGTCTGCCCGTACCGCTCGCTGACCATCAGCGTCGGGACGTATAGAACGTTCTCAGCGACCAACTCCTGAACAAAGGCATTGTCGACCGGGCGGTCGTAGACGCTGTGGACGAGGATGTCGGCCCCGGCCTCCACCGCCGTACGGGCCGTCTCCAGCCCGGTGGCGTGGACCGCGACGCGCGTATCCAGACCGTGCGCTTCGTCGATCACCGCGTCGACCACGGGCCGGAACGCCTCCGGGCCTTGGCCGCGGACGATGTACCAGATTTTGATCAGGTCCACGCCGGCATTCACCTGTCGCCGCACCTCCTCGCGGGCGGCACCGGGCGACTCGAACCGCAGGATGGGCTTGTCGTCCACCGTGAACTCGTCCGGCTCGACACTCGAAATCAGCGGGCCGGCCGTCACGACCGTCGGTGCCATCCTCGCGGTATCGGCCTGCGCTCGCACGTCGAGGTTCCACATCGGGCCGCCAACGTCGACAACGGACGTCACCCCGCTTGCCAGATAGCGCCGAAAGGTGTCCGGCAGCCGCTCCTCGATCATCGCTATCTCTTCGTCGTACGGTCGCGCCGCCCGGAGGTCGATCACGTCGGGGCGTGTGTACAGTCCGCCGCTCTGAAAGAAGTGGACGTGCCCGTCGACCATGCCGGGCATAATATAGCGGCCGGACACGTCGACGACGACAGCATTATCCGGCACCGTCACGTCATCATTGCTCCCGACGCTCGTGATACGATCGCCCCGGATGACGACGACGGCATCGCTGATCGGGTCGGCACCGGGCGTGACAACGGTGCCGTCTATCAGCGCAACGGCCTGTGCGTCATCCTCCTGCTCCTGCGCATGCGAAGCCGGCAGACAGAGAACTGCTACAACTGCAATCAGCATGGCAAACGCGACGGTATGTCTCCCGCTCCCCGATGGCCGGATCCGAGGGGCAGGAGTCGTGCAGGCGACGCAGGAAGGGAATATCATCGTCATGCGGAATGACTGCAGAAGAACGTGCCCGATGAAGGTAGGCATTGCGTCGAACTATTCCACACAGGCACGATTGACGACCTATCCACTGGCCGCACTGTGCCCCGCGAGCGTCATGCCTACAACTACGACCATTGAGCGCGTCGACGGCGAACTCCGAGTCGCTGTTTCGGAGATGATGCTCAAGCACATGCACCTCGGGGAAGGCGACCGGGTCCACGTGATCGAGTCGTCAGACGGGATTCTGATCGTTCCCTTCGACGAGGACTTTGAGGAGGCCATGTCGCTATACGACCGAGGAAAGGCTGCATACGACAACGTGCTGGAGCAACTCTCCGATTGACGGTCCGGTGCTTCGCCCTCCGATGATGCCGCATGCTTGATGCCGGATCGCCTGCCCTCTGCCCCCTCCCCTCCACCGATGCATACGTCTTCGGCTCATCCGGACGGCTCCCGCGACGACGTGCAGGAGCCAAAGAGTTCTGAACCCCGCGCCCGGGAGCAGGGAAGCGAGGAGCCCCGGTGGATTACTCGTACAATGCTTGACGCGATACACGCGGATCTGGTCCGGACGTACGGCGGGCTACCGGGCGTCAACGCCGATGGACTCATCAGTCTCGCGCTCGCCCGTCCGCGCGACCGCTGGGCGACGAAGGAGCAGCGCCCCGATCTTGCGGATCTGGCCTCGACCTACAGCTATGCCCTCTCAAAAAACGCCGGATACCGCGACTGCAACCTGCACGTGGCGTTTATGGCGATGTACGTTTTTCTCGGCCTGAATGGGCGACGCCTCGTGCTGGAACCGGACGACCCGGTCCGGGAAATCGTCAGCGGCGTTGCGAGCAACGGACCGGGAAAACTGGCATCGTGGATCCGGGACCACGTGGTGGAGCGATAACGAGGCAGCGGCACACCGCCCGGTTCGTCCCTGCACACCGGCTGTGCGCTCTCCCGATGCGCAGGAGAACGGAGCCCTACATCTCATGAGTCCTCGTCCAGCAGATCGTTGATCGCATCGCGCAGCGCGGGCTTCAGAATCAGCCCCGTGTGACGGTAGCGAATCTGCCCTTCCGTGTCGATCAGGTACGTCCGCGGCACCGTATTGCCGGGAAAATGCCGGGCCGCCACACCGGGGTCGTGTATCGTGGGAAAGTTGATCTCGTACTCCTTTACGAAGTCACGGACGAGGTCCTCGCCTGTGCGATCGACGGCAATGCCGACGAACTGAACCGGCCGGTCGGCCATCTCCGCCTGCAGGTCGACGAAGCCGGGCATTTCGACGCGACACGGTGGGCACCACGTCGCCCATACGTTGACGACGACGATCTCGCCGCGATGGTCAGACAGACGAAAACGCTCCCCGTCCAGCGTCCGCGCCTCCACGGGCGGCGCCGCTGTACTCGGCTCCGACAGATCAATCGGAGGCATCAGCTGCAGATACAAATATACCGCTGCTCCCAGCAGGACGGGCCAGTGCCAGTAGTTCCAGATGAGGCGTCCCGCGCGACGGAGAAGGGATGTGGAGGCCGTCTGCGAGGGGGAGGATGGAGATTCAGGAGCCATGGAGGCACAGCGTAAGGGGGATGGATCGCTGATATGGTCGGTAGACACCGCTACCTGCACCAAGGAAGAGCGTTCCACCGGGACCCGGCTACGCTAACGACGCTGGCCGGCGATATGACGCCGGCTCTATGAGGAGTTCGAGCCAAGAGACGTGAGTCTGGAAACGGGTGCCGGGCTGCATTCTCCTCCACCCGACAGGGCGGGCACGTCGCACCGGGTCGAGTACAAACAGCGACGACGGGTGATCTCTAGTTGCAGGGCCACAGACCGCAACCGTCGAGATACACCCGCCGTCCCGATTCATCCATCCGATGGGAGTATACAAAAGAAACGCTGGAGAATCATCTGTCTCCCCGGATTTTCCTGCACGGGGAACCAGGTTGCGCCGAAAGCGACGCGCCTCAACGTGTCCCGGCGCAGTCCAATGGTTTCTTTCTCCGCAGAGGAAGGATGAATGCGGCTCTGGAGGCACAGAAGCCGCGGGTCGAGGGGCGAGACGGAGGACATCCGATCCTCGCACCAGACCAGGTGAACGACGCCGATCCCCGAGCGACGGGCGTCCGGGAAAGCGAGGTCGCGAAATGCTATTGCCTTAGCGGACTACGGAAACACGACGCGTTTCCGTGCCTGCCGGTGTGCGAACGCGAACGAAATAGGTGCCGCTGGGGAGGTCGTCGGCGCGTAGTCTGAGTCGCGCCGGTGCGCCCGGTCGCAACGTGCCGTCGTATAGCGTTTCCGTGCGCTGACCGAGAACGTTGTATAGTTCGACAGTCGTTTCGGTGGGATCCTCGACCTGGACCTCCACCGTTCCGCTTGTGCGGACCGGATTGGGGTAGGCCGTCACCGTCAGCGGCTTGTCCATCGCAACGTCAATCGTAATCGGCTCATACAGCGTTTCGGTGCCATCCACGTCGACCTGTCGGAGGCGAAACGAGTGCGTTCCCGGAACCAGGTCGCCGACCCGATAGGAGTAGCGCGTGGCGGCGGTCGTCGTCCCCCGTCCCATCCGATAGCCGACGCTTTCGAAGTCGTCCGTGCCCGGGGCCCGATGCTCGATCTGAAAGCCGTCGTTGTTCGTTTCGGCAATGGTTTCCCAGTGGAGCACGGCACCTGTCCCGTCGGCGGTGCCGTTGAACGAGGCAAGTTCGACCGGCAGTTCTTCCTCCATCACCGAGCGCACCTCGGGAGGCGTGAGGACCCCGTCATATATCCGCAGCTCGTCCATCAACCCGTCCCAGATGTCGCTTCGCCCCTTGGCCCCCTCCCCGACGCGGAGATGGACGTTTCGAACCGTCACGCCCGACGTCTTCAACGGTGCATATGTGGGGTTGTCCACCGTCCCGTTGATGATCAGACGGAGCGGTTCACCGCTTTCGTAGATGAGCGCGAGGTGCTGCCACGTCGTGGCCTGCGCATACCAGCGGCTCTCGTATTCTTGCTTTCCGTTTCGCGTCCGGACGCCCCCCTTAACGACGTTCACACCGCCACCGAAGAGACCGTCAGCGTCGTAGCGGAGCGAAATATTCTGGTCATCGTCATCCGGCGGCTGGGTGTTGACGATGCCGGCGTCGGTGCCGATCACCTCTGACCGAATCCAGACCGTGATGGTAAACGCGTCCAGTCCGTTGAGGTACCTGTTTGCGTTCGGGTCTTTGAGGAATCCCGGGCCGCCGGACATGCGGATGGCCCCGTTGAGGCGCCCTTCCGAGGTCCACGTGATTCCTTCCCCGCTCACGCGGAGGTACCGACCGTTGCCGCTGTCGTCCGTAATCGTTTCACCGGTACGAAACTCGGCATCCGGCCCGGCGTCGGGGGGAGCGTCAAAGGAGTAGTATGTCAGAAGATCTTGCCCGGTCGCTGGCATAACGGTGACGAAGACCGTGCACCAGAGTGCGACCAGCTGTCGCCAGTTCATCGCGCGTGAGATCCAATGATCCGAAGGGAGCGTGGGGTACGATCGGTCCGCGCTGGGGGAGGCGCGGAGTCGGACGTCGCCTGCTTATATCGGAAAGGACCGTGCCAGCCTGCTCGTTGCGCAATGCCAGGAGTACAAATGTGCAGCGCCAGCCCAGAACCGCGACCACGGCGGCACCGGGCGGCAGGTCCCTGGCAACTCCCTGTTTCGAATTCTCCGGATGGTGCGCGAATCGAAACACCGATCCGGAGAAAGCGACCGAACCTTCTTTCGATAAACTCCGTGAGCCCTGAAATGGTGTACTTTCTACCCATTCGGCCGGTCACGGGCACTGATTTATGCCAGTGAGTTGTCCGGCTTCATCCGTCATGGAAGAAAACGCACCGGACCAACAGACAAACGGGCGGCCCCTCATACCGGGACCGCCCGCTGCGTCGACGTTGCCGTCAACGAGATTCACGCTCTGGCGCTAGCGAACGACGACAAACCGCTGCGTGGCCTGGAACTGGTCGCCGCGAACGCGGAGGAAGTAGACCCCGCTGGGGAGCGTCGCGGCATCGACCGTGAGCTCCGTCGGCGACTGCGACGTGAGCGGTCCGTCGAAGACCGTCTGCACGCGGCGGCCGAGCAGATCGTACAGCTCGGCGGTGACCGTCTGTGCGTCGGCCACCTGGAGCGTGGCGCTTCCACGGGCGGACACAGGGTTTGGTGCCATGCTCGATATCGTGTAGCGTCCTGCGAGGTTGATCGTGGCAGTGATCGTCGGGCCGAAGCTCTCACTGCCGTCGATGTCGACTTGGCGCAGGCGGAACTGGTAGGTGCCTGGAGCCAGATCCGCGACGCGGAAGGTGTAGCGCGTGAGCTCCTGCGTCGTGCCCTGTCCCTCGACCTGCCCGACCGTCCGGAACGGCGCGTCTCCGCTTCGCTGCTGCACGTCGAACCCGGCATTTGCCGTCTCCGAGAACGTCGTCCAGTTCAGGATGACGTCGTCGCCGTCAAGCGAGGCCGTGAAGGGGCCGAGTTCGACCGG
>NZ_DAXETW010000160.1:0-28912 GCF_051155795.1 Longibacter sp. | reverse complement strand
ATTTGCCTCTTCGACGACAGCGAACACTGTCTTCTGTTCATCGGAGATGGCTCCGCCCATAAGGGCATGAAGATAGACGTGATCGTCGTCAAGATCGAAGTGAGAGCGAATGCAGTCGAAGTCGACGCCGCCCACCGGGCAAAACCCGACATTGTGATCGAATCCATCTGCCTGGAGTTGCTGCCCGATGTATCCGGCCTCCAGCAAGCAGAAGTCGCGGGCCGCCTCTCCGTACATCGGCTCAATCGCACTCATTTTCCCAACGAGGAAAACGCCGAAGGCCGCACCCTCGTGGATGTAGAAGTTGTTTGGGGTGTGAACGTCCGCTGCAATCTCAGCCCCCGGCGTGATCATAACGAGTTCGTGCCGCCGTGGGTGATAATAGTACACCCCTCCGTCGAGTCCCTGGACGCGGCCGCCCTTCACGTACAGATAGGCCTGAACAGCGTACAGTCCACCCGCAGACGGGTACAGGCTTTTCGGAAACGGCACGTCCGCCAACTCCATCTGGTACAGGCTCCTCAGCGAATCCGCCAGTCTGGAGAGCGGCATCGCCTCCGATTCGAACCGCCGGAAGCTCTGGCGGGAAAGGAATCGATCTCGCCGATTGTCCTCGGCCGAATCACCGAGCGGGACGCTCGCGACACCCTCCTTTGATCGAAGGCCGCGCTGCTCCATTTTGAAGGCCAGGCGTTTCATCGCATACGCAGCTTCATCCGCCCCCACCTCCGGCGACGCGTCTTCCGCCCCGGAAGCCGCTCCGTCACCACCGACGGGCGGCGATGTCAGTGCAGCGGACGCATTCGCACGCTCAACGTTCGCATCCGCGCCTTCCGGCACGACGTATGCCACGAGTTGCTTGTTCGCATTCGAGTCGCCAACCACCGTAACAATGGATTCGTGCACACTACCGTGCTGACGGAGCGCCGCTTCGATCTCACCCGGCTCGATGCGTAGCCCGCGCAGCTTGATCTGGAAGTCGGCCCGTCCCATGAACTCGATGTGTCCGTCGGGCTTCAACCGACCGGTATCACCGCTTCGATACAGACGCTCCCCGGTCTCCGGATGCTCGAAGAACTTCTCCGCTGTTGTTTCGGGGTCATTCCAGAATCCTCGTGCGAGACCGACGCCGCCGATGTAGAGTTCACCCGCGACCCACTCGGGACACAGCCGCATCTGCGAGTCGAAGATGTAATACCGGCTGTTCGCCATCGGCCGACCGTACGGAATGCTTGTCCAGTCCGGGTTCACCACACCGACCGGGTAGCAGATGTCCCAGACGGTCGTCTCGGTTGGGCCGCCGAGGCTGATGGCCTTGACACCGAGTACCTGAGCGCGAAGCCGGTCGGGAAGCGTTACGGGCACCCAGTCGCCCGACATCATCACCATTCGCAGGGCGGATGGCCGCTTCGTTGCAGACGACAGCAACTCCAGGTAATCAACGAACGCCTCGACGAAGGCGGGCACGGAGTTCCAGACCGTTACGCCGCGCGTGGCGCACAGCTCCGCCCAGTGTTTCGGGTCTCTGCGCTGATCGTGGTCTGGTACCACGAGCGTTGCACCGGCCATCAGCGTCGCGAACAAATCGAACACCGATAGGTCGTGGACCAGGGCCGTGATCGCGATGACGCGGTCCTCGTGCGTAATGCCAAACCGTTCGTTGACGTCCAGCATACGGTGTACCACGTTCCGATGCTCGATCATCGCTCCCTTCGGCCGCCCGGTCGTCCCGGACGTGTACAGAACGTAGGCAAGATCGCGTGGCGTCTGAGCCGTGTCGAGCGGATCGGCGGACGTATCTGCCCAAACGGTCTCGTCGTCTACGTTGAGTCGCTCAATACCAGCCGGCCACGAGACCCGATCGGCCACGTGCGACTGCGTAAGAACAAGATCCACCTCCCCATGATCGAGCAGGTAGGCGATGCGCTCGGCGGGAAAATCCGGGTCGATCGGTAGATAGGCTGCGCCGGACGTCAGCGTCCCCATGACCGCTACGACCTGCTCCCAGCCCTTCTCCATGACGATACCGATGAGGCGGTTCGGGCGCGCACCCTTTTCGCGAAGGACCCTCCCCACCCGGTTGGCTCGCTCGAAAAGCTCCTGGTATGTTAGTGTGACCTCGTCGGTCACGACGGCTGCGTGGTCAGGTCTCTGGACAACCTGGTCGGCGAAACGCTCGTGTAGAAGACCCTCCGGGATCGGGGCGTCGGTATCATTCAAGGCGTCGTGCGCTTGGAGATGCCGGTCCGGAAGATGGGACTGCCGCTGTCCGGTCCAGGCCGACGCATCCGCTAAGTCATCCACGAGGTTCGTGTAGGACTGCGCCATGTCGTCCATCATCCCCTCCGGGAAAAGGCCTTCCACGGCATCCCACTTTACGATCAGCCCGTCATCATCTTCGTCCACGTGCAGATCGACCCACACCTGGGCGGTCTGGTTCACGCTATCGGTGATCGTGCCGAGACGCTCAACAGAGCGGTTGAAATCGTGCTCGAGCAGACTGGTGAAGACGTACGGAATGATGCCGCGCGCATCGCGCCCTTCCTCTCGCATCTTATCGCGCAGGACCTCCACGCCGTCGACCCGACGATGCTCAAGATCCTCCCACAGGCGCGTCTGAACGGCTCGCGCGCGGGCTTCGAAGCTTCCCTCTGTGTTCGGCTCCACGACCAGGAGCTCTACTGACGTAAAATCACCGACGATCTCGTCCACCTCCGGATGAAGCGGAAGTCGGTTGAATAGCGGGATGTTGACGCAGAACCGTGATGTATGACTCCAGACATCGAGCGTTTCCGCGTAGACCGCGAGGAGAACGGCATTGGCCGTTAGGCCACGGGACCGGGCATTCCTCTTTACCGCCTCCCAGGTGGCCGCGTCGACGCGGTGCGTCCGGCGGCGAAACCGAGGCGCCGTAATCGCAGATGGCGACTGTGCGAGAGGCACATCGGGCGGGCCCGGTAGATCGCGCATTCGTTCCTCCCAGTACGCACGGTCGCGCTGCACGTCCGGCCCGTCCTCCGCCTCATCCAGTGCCAGTACATAGTCCCGAAACGAAAGGGTCGGACGTGGTCCGGGCCGCGTTTCGCCTTCGTAGTACGACGACAGTTCGCGGACCAGCGTCGTGATCGACCCGGCATCCACGACGAGCAGATCGAAGCACAGGTGGATGTGCCACGCTTCGGACGTCTCGCGACTGACGATGAGACGACAGAGCGGCCAATCGTCCGCGCCTCTGGGATCGTCGAGCATCTCCCGCTTGATTTCGCCGCGTTGTGCCGGTGAGTCCACGCTGTCGCGCAGATCACGGACATCCGGCGCCACGATGGGGGCATCGGCCAGAATCCGCTGCATTCCATCGTCCTGAACAACGGAGCGAAGCATCTCATGCCGGTCGATCAACGTATTCCACGCCCGGAAGAGTCGATCCGCATCCAGATTCTGTGTTGCGATCTCCAGGTAGGCGCGGGACGCAAGCGGAGACCCGAGGTCGAATGGAAGGCTTCGACCTACCCAGTACGCCTGCTGCAAGCTCGTCAATGGGAACGGATCGTGGCGATGCTCTGGGTCTGGTGTTACGGTCGGACCGGACGACGCGGGATCGGACTCGGATCTGTTCGACGACCCGAGCAGCTTGGTCAGCAGCGCGCGACGCTCCGGAGACAACTGATCGAGACGATCGCGCAGATTAGACGATTCGGACATGTGGGGGAGGTCAGGTCAGGAGAATTGGTAGAAGTATATAAGATGCCGCGGCACCGCTCAGGTCGACGGTTGGACGCCCGACGCTGCATCATCAAGCATGGCACGAATTTCCTCGTCGCTGAGGCGGTCCATGTTTTCCAGCGCTGCCTCGAGCGCCGCCTCACCAGCGGATTCGATCTGCTGTTCGGTTACCCACTCCGCCATGCGTGCAATCGTGGGCGACGAGGCTACGGCATGGAGCGGCATGCTCACGCCGAGCGCCTCCTGCAGACTCGAAACGAGCCGGAGCGCCAGTAGAGAGTTTCCGCCAAGGTCGAAGAAGCTCTCGTGGATGCCTGCCCGATCGATGTGGAGAACATCATACCAGACCGACGCCACGGCCTGCTCGGTCGCCGTCTGGGGCAGCGTGAGATCGACGGATGCCCGCCCGTTGCGTGCCGCCGGAGCCGGTAACGCCTTCCGATCGGTTTTCTTGTTGGGCGTCGTCGGGAAGACGTCCATCTCCACGAAATGCGTGGGGATCATGTACTCCGGCAGTGTCTCGCCCAGGAATGCACGCAACGCTTCATCGGAGGCAAGCGCGTCGTCCGCAGGTACGGCGTAGGCAACGATTCGCTTATCCCCGGGCTCGTCTTCGCGCACCATCACGACAACATCGCGCACACTGTCATGCGCGGACAGGGCGGTTTCGATCTCCCCGAGTTCAATGCGGTACCCGCGCACTTTCACCTGAAAGTCCGTCCGACCAAGAAAGTCGATGGTCCCGTCGGAGCGGTAGCGCGCCTGATCGCCTGTCCAGTACATCGTCGCGTCGCCGCCGCGGAATGGATCCGGCACGAAGCGTTCGGCCGTAAGGTCCGGGCGGTTCAGATACCCCCGCGTCACACCGGTCCCGCCGATGTAGAGGTTGCCCGGAACGCCGACGGGAACAGGACGCATCGCGTCGTCGAGCACGTAGATCTGCGTGTTGGCGATGGGTCGCCCGATGGGAATCAGAGGCTCGTCGCCTTCAAGTTCGTGCGTTGTGGACCAGATGGTCGTCTCGGTCGGCCCGTACATGTTCGTCGTCGGAATGCCGAGTTCATCCCGAACCTCAGCGGCCAGGGAGGCCGGCAACGCTTCCCCACCCAGCATCAGGCGTCGTAGTGCGGGAAGCGCCTCGCGCGTAGAAGGATCGGCAACCAGCAGTCGCCCCTGCGTCGGGGTGCACTGCAGGTGCGTGACGCCGTAGTCCTGGATTTGCCCGGCGATCGTTTGATCGGCAACCGTTGCGTTTGCTTTTTCCTTGATCGTGGCCAGGCGAGGAAGCATCGACAGCACCGCATCCGTATCGACGCCGAAGTCGACCAGGCACGCGATTTCATTCACTTCTGCCTCTTTCAGTGCGTGAATGCGCTCCAGGCAGTCAGGCTCATCGCCGAAGAGCCCGCTCGTCTCGAAGTACCGGCTGAAGGAGAACTCCAGGACTTCATCCATCGCCTCTTCGTCGAGGTGATCGACGGAGAACCGGCCGTTCTCGTCCGTGGTCTGCTCCTTGAATGTGGGGAAGGACCACGCAGCGGCCTTGATGAGGCCAACGGAACTGCGGAGATACTCCTTCATCGGTTCGCGGACCAGGTCCCGCACGTCGTCGGTGTCGGTCCCGACGTACGTGTGCAGCATGAGAGTCACCGTTCCGGTCTCCGGGTCATGCCCGTGTTCACGTCGTGCCTCCCGGTAAATCTGTATCTTCTCCGTCAGCTCCTCTACGCTCTGGCCGAGCAGGTGCGTCAGCAGGTGGTACCCTTTCTCCCCCGCCATTCGGAACGTCTCCGGATTGCCGGCGGCCGTAATCCAGACGGGTAGTTCGTCCTGTACCGGGCGCGGAAGCACCTTCAGGTCCACTTCGCGGCCATCCGGGGTTTCGCGATGCATCGACTCGCCGCGCCAGAGCGCCTGCACTTCGTCGATCTGCTCAAACATCCGCGCCTTTCGGTTCGCATAGTTCTCCGGCTTTAAGACGAAGTCATTCGGCTGCCAGCCGGCGGCGAAGGAAATGCCGACCCGACCTTTCGATAGGTTGTCCACAACGCTCCATTCCTCGGCGATCCGGATGGAGTCGTGAAGCGGCGAGACGCAGCTTCCGGCGCGGATCTCGATCTGGTCGGTGATGGTCGCCAGTGCTGCACTGGTCACAGACGGGTTCGGGAAAAGACCGCCGAACGCATGGAAATGACGTTCCGGGCTCCAGACCGCCTTGAACCCATGCTGGTCGCCGAATTTCGCACCTTCTACCAGGACGCGATACTTTTCAGCGGCATCCACCTCCCGCTCGTTGCTCGAGAAGTAGAAAAGGCTGAAGTCCATCTGCCGCGTGTCGACCTCCGCGTCCATCGTGGCTGCGTCAACGTCGTTCGAGTGCAGTACGACGTGGAAGCCGCGCGCCAGCGTCCAGAAGAGTTCCAGGACGGAGATATCGAACGAGATGCTGGTGACGGCGAGCCAGACCCCGGGCGGGTCGTGCTCAATCCGATCGTCCATACCGACGAAGAAGTTCGCGACGTTTCGATGCTCGACGACGACACCTTTCGGGCGTCCGGTCGACCCCGACGTGTAGATCACGTACGCCACGTCCTCGGGGCCGGACGTCCGACCCAGATTATCCGCGTCATACTCCGCGAGCCGTTCGATCGCATCCACGGCCACGATCTCTGCGGCCGAGTCAGGCACCCGCTCTACGAGGCCCGTCTCGGTGACGACGATACCGACACCGGCATCCTCGACCATCAGCGCAATGCGATCGGCGGGGAAAGCAGGATCGAGGGGGACGTAAGCCGCTCCGGCCTTCAGGATGGCCATGAGGGACACCACGAGGTCGACGGACCGATGGAGGTGGACCCCGACCAGCGTGTCGGTCGTTGCGCCCTTATCTTTGAGATGCCGCGCGAGCTGATTCGCCCGTGCATTCAGTTGGCGATAGGAAAGCGTCGTTCCCCCGAAACTGAGGGCGCGCGCACCCGGCGTCCGTCCGACCTGTTCCTCGAACAGCTCGTGGATGCAGCGATCAAACGAATGATCGGTATCGGTGTCGTTCCAGTCTGTCAGCAGGCAGAATCGCTCTGAGTCCGGCACCATGGACACATCGCGGACCGGGGCGTCCGAACGGTCGGCAAGTCCGGATAGAATCTGTCGCAGATGTCTGAGGAGTCGATCGATCGAGCCGTCATCGTATCGTGTTGGATCATACTCGATCTCCAGTCGGAGGCAGGGACCATCGTAGCCGTAGAGCGTGATGGGGTAGCCGGTGTGCTGAAGCAGGCGCACGTTCCGTGCGCTCCACGCGTCCCCTCCCTCGTGCTGTAGCCACTCCCCGAGTTCGTATTTCTCGAAGACGACCAGGCTGTCAAACAACGCCTGATCGGTCGAAATACCGCTCCAACGCTGAATGTCGGACAGCGCGGCGTGCTCGTACGGGCGATGAGCTATCCAGTCATGACGAACCTGTGCGAGCAGGTCTCGGACTGGCATCTGTTCCTCGATCGACATGCGCACGGGGACCGTGTTGATAAACACACCCACCATGTCATCGGCCGCGTCGACCGTTCCCTTCCGTCCGGCACGGGTAGCACCGAAGACGATATCGGTACGCCCGGTGTAACGCCGAAGGAGAACCCCCCAGGCCGTGCTCACCATCGTATTCATCGTGACTTCCGCAGCAGAGGCGGCTTCACGAACGGCGGTCGTTTCTTCCTGTGAACAGACGACGCGGCGGCGAGAGCGGACCGGTGTCGCCTCGGGCAACTCGGCGGCAGGATCCACAATGTCCAGAGTCGTACCTGACGTGACGCCGTCGAGATACGACCGCCAGTATGACTCGGACGGGCTCCAGTCCTGCGTCTCCAGCCATGTAATGTAGTCCCGAAACGGCGGAGCGGCGTCCACTTCGATGGAGCGGCCTTCACGAATGGCGTCGTACCGGTCGAACACCTCCTGGATGATTCGTGTAAACGAGCGACCGTCCAGAATGGCGTGGCTAAACGTCCAGACCATCCGGGACCGGTCTTCCGCCAGGTCGAAAAGCGTCAGGCGCATCATCGGCGCCTCGTCCATCGGAATCCCTCGTCGCCGGTCCTCTTCGAGGTACGATTCGACCAGTGCCTCCTGCTCGGCCGGTGCGGCATCCCGCAGGTTCATCTGAATGAACGACATGTCAGCGCTCCGGAGCACCTCCTGTACGGGATCGGACACCCCGCTCCAGCGAAAACGCGTTCGGAGGATCGGATGCTGTCGGATGGTCGCAGCCCAGCTCGCCCGAAACGCCGCACTGTTGATCGGCTCGTCCAGCGTCCATACCATCTGCTCGACGTCCATTCCGGCCTCCGGATCGGAGAGGACGTGATACAGCATGCCCTGCTGCATCGGAGAGAGAGGGAATGCATCTTCTACGTCTTCCGTGGCGGAATCATCGTCCTCCCCCACGCGCGGGAGGTCCCCGATGGAGCCAGGGGTGACGACGCCCTGCCCCGGGGCGCCATCGCCGGTTGTTATCTCTGCGTCGGGCGTCGCGGCCAGCAGAGTCAGGTCGTCCACAAAGCGAGCGAGGAAGTCCTGGAACCGGCCGATCAATTCCTCGAAATCGGCGGGTTCGACGGTTTCGGCGTCCGCAATCCAACGGCAGCGCGTCCCATCCTCCTGCACCACGACGACAATCGATGTTCCGTCCGGTAGTCGACGTGTGGCAGGGTCCGGGTCCACCTTGACGAGCACATCGTAAGTGGATAGACCGCCATTGTCCCCCCGGTTGCGGAGGGATGGATACCGCTCCGCAACATCACGCAGGAAAGAGCCCCGGTCTCGTGCGTCGTGAATCTCAAACACCAGGTCGACGAGCCGGTCGACGTTCAGGTCGGGTCCTGCTTCGACCTGGACCGGGACCTGCCGTGCGAAAAGATCTTCGAATCGAGGGTCGATCTTCGTCGACTCGTCTGCCAACCCGAGCGTGTACCGGTCTATCCCTGTCACGCGTGCGAGAAAGACGGCGAACGCGGCCGCTACGTACTCCCCGGCGGTCAGGTCGGGAGCCGCTTCGACCGAACCCGCCCGGTCCAATACCGTCTGCAACGCTTGTCCAGGTACCCGATGCCAGCGATCCACGCGGTCGTTGTCCCGATTCCCATTTTCCGGTCGGACGAATGGAAGCTCCAGCTTGTTATGATCGATCAGTCGCCGGAGCGTTTGAGCCTCGGCGCGGATCGCCTTTGCACTCCGACGCTCGAGAAGAGCCGTCTCATCTGGAGAAAGGACGGGCAACGGTTCTCCGACCGCCAGCTCGTGGTGATCAGCCACTGCGTCCAGACGGACCTCCCGACCATCCGCCTCCCTGAGCGCGGTGATACCGACGATACCCGGTGTCGCCTGGACCAGGAGGCGTTCGGACGTTATTTCTAAAAGTTCACCCACGGCGCCGTCCGTTGCCGTATCGCTGGGCGGCGGACACTGCATGCCGGCGACGAGATACACCTTGTCTCCAACCTGGAGTCTCGCCCGGGCGAAAGGGTTTGCAGCCGTGCCGAACGTCGTCGCGCGGTATAGTGCGCAAATATCCGGCGCAGACTCGCTCCATCGAACGAAGCTGCCACCTGCGGGCCGGTCCATCTTCGCATAATACCGACTCGGCGCATCCGCCTGAGGTTGAACCCCGATTCCGGCGGGGCCGGTCAGTTCGTCGACGAGCTCTCGAAACGAAGAGAGCCCGACTTCAAAGCACTGAAGGTTCAGCACCTGAGCCGTCGTGGTCTCGTCGATCTCGAATATTTTCTGCTTCAGGATGCCACCGGAATCGACGGACGGTTCCATGAGGTGCCACGTGACTCCGTGCTCTCGTTCCCGGTTCGCCAGGGACCACGAAGGGATGTTCAACCCCGCGTACTCCGGAAGAATCCCGTCGTGGAAATTAATGGCGGCCACCTGAACGGCACGGAGCACCTCTTCCGGAACGATCCGAAGGTTGGCGATGCTGAAAAACACATCCGGCGCGATGCCTACGATCGCCTCTTGGTAGGCATCCGGTGCAAGACGACGCAGGTCGTTGGTTTCCGCCCACGCGACCAAGGCGGGATCCTCCGTTACAACCGCCTCGATCTGGTGGCCGGCTTGGAGCAATGAGGTAGCGCAGTGTTGCAGCAGGGGTTCCTCGCCCATCAACACACAGCGAAGCGGGGACGGACCGTGAAGTCGAACAGTCATAGAGAGGCGAACAGGCGATAGAGAGAGGCAGAAACAGGGAAGCGACCGGACGGCGTTCGGAAGCGCCGGTACCCGGCTGTCACGAAATGTATGCGCAGGCGGTAATTCGATGCACGGGCTTCGGACTCTCTCGAATGCGCCAGAGGCGAGGACATCAGGCGTGAGCCACGCCTGGACCCAGCCTTGAAGAATCCAAATCTACCTTGTCCGGTGCGTCGAGAACCGAATGTCGATCGCTGGACCGTCCGTCGATCACGCGGCGGTCGGGACCGGGCGTTCCCGCGCGGGGCGCTGCTCAAGCAGACCGGTCAGGTATTGCCCGTACCGGTTGTTGGCCATGGCCGAGCCGATCGCAGCGAGACGTTCGTCACTGATCCAGCCGTTACGCCATGCGATCTCCTCCGGGCAGTTCACCTTTAGCCCCTGACGCGATTCGATCGTCTGCACGAAGTTCGATGCCTGCAGTAGGGCTTCATGCGTTCCCGTGTCGAGCCATGCCATGCCGCGGCCCATGAGATGGACACCCAGCTCTCCACGCTGCAGGTAGATGCGATTCAGATCTGTGATTTCCAGTTCGCCCCGGCGCGACGGCTGAAGGCTTGCGGCAAGGTCCACGACTTCGTTGTCGTAGAAATACAGGCCGGTGACCGCATAATTTGACCGCGGCTCCGACGGCTTTTCCTCGATCGACAGGACGCGCTCTTCGTCGTCAAAATCGACCACCCCGTATCGCTCCGGATCGGCTACGTAGTATGCAAACACGCTCGCGCCCGCTGTAGCGGCGGCCGCGTGCTGAAGCAGTTCCTTGAAGCCCTGGCCGTAGAAGAGATTGTCGCCGAGGATGAGGCACACGGGATCCGAGCCGATGAAATCGCGACCGATCGTAAAGGCCTGGGGAATCCCTTTCGGCTCGGGTTGCTCGGCATAGTGGATATTGATCCCCCAGTCCGCACCGTCCCCCAGCAGCGCCTCGAACCGGGGTAGGTCGGTCGGCGTGGAGATCAAGAGGATGTCACGGATTCCAGCCAGCATCAAGGTTGCCAGCGGGTAATACACCATCGGCTTGTCGTAAATCGGGACAAGCTGCTTACTCAGGGCCTGCGTGACCGGATACAGCCTTGTACCCGACCCGCCGGCCAGGATGATACCTTTGCGAGTGACCGACATGTCGTCGTTTTTACAAATGATCAGTGGGGTGCGAACAGGATGGCCGAGGTCAGGTCATTTACGCCGCTGCCGTCTCAGGCTGCCCCTTAATCTGGCGCTTTAAGAATCGGAGACCGTGGTGAAGAGGAGGAACGCGCCGAACGAGGTGCTTGGCTTCTTCCATCATCACTTTGCTCTTCGACGGTTCGTACCGTCGGGCCTGACGGATCGCGCGCCGGGACGCTTCCCAATCCTGGCGTTCGTCATTAAGAAACGCCCGGAGATAGTACTTGGCGGCAATGCGCGGGTGCAAGATGTGGCTGTATGCTCCATTCGAGCGGCGGTCGAACACCTTCAGATACTCGATCATCCATCCGAGGCGGCGCTCCGAATTGATCCCGCTGTACATTCCGCCGTCGTGAATGCGGTACGCACTCATGACGCGGTTGAAAAACCGAATTGGCCCCTGCTCCGCGCAGAGAAACTGAAGTCCTTTATCCCCGCAGTTGAGCTCCCAGACCCATTCCGGGAATTCAGGAACCATGCTCCGCCGGTATACGAATCCGCTGGCACCGATCCAGACCCCGCGGAGGTAGGTTTCCATGTCAATCACCTCCGGCTGCTCCGGACTCACCGGAGGTCCATGGAGATCTTCAGCCCGGGCGACGACGCTCCGGTACTGACAGGCGGCGGCGCTGAAGTTGGGGTTCGCGTCGAGAAAGCCAACCTGCGTCCGAAGTTTGTCTGGATCCGTCCAGAAATCATCTCCGTCCAGGACCGCTATGTATTCACCGGTCAGGCGTGCACGAACAGACCGTACGTTTGCACGCGGACCTCGATTTTCCTCGTGTAATATCAGTTGGAAGCGATCGGGGTACTGATCCGCATATTCCTGCAGGATCTCTGGTGTACGATCGGTCGAGCCGTCGTCACCAACGATGATCTCGTACGGTTCGTCGAAGTCCTGAATGAGCACACTGTCCAGCGTCTCCCGAATGTACGCCTCGTGATTGTAGGTGACGATGCAGACGCTGACTTTCATGTCCTGCGGGTTGAGGGTCATGATGCGATGAATGTGGAAGAAGGGGCAGTGGGGGGAAGCCGCTCGCGTCTGACCTGGCAGAACACACGAACGCGCGAAGTGCAACGTCTCTGCACGGGAAACGTCCGGCAGCCGACACGTCAGTGCGGCGTAATAGCATGTTGACGGAGGTGCTGCCGTACGTCGTCGGCATTCTCAACGGCTGCACGCAGGATCGCGCCGATTTCCGCGACATCGTCCCGCTGAATCGTGGTCCCGTTCGGCAGGGCCAGGACGCACTCCGACAGGCGCTCGGTGATCGGAAGGCGCGCGCCGACATCCGGCTGCTCCGTGGCGTACGGCTCCATCCGATGACAACCCGGATAGAAGTAGCGCCGCGCCCGCACATTGTCCGCTTCCAGGACCGCTACGAGGTCGTCTCGCGTCAGACCCGTCCGGTGCGCGTCCACCTCAACGATGATGTACTGGTAGTTGCAGGCCTCCGTCGGGCTGTAGTCGATCACCTTCAACCCGTCGATTCCATCGAGCTCGTCACGATAGGCCAGGTAATTGCGCCGGTTGGCGTCGACGATCGCGTCCATGCTCTCGAGAGAGGTTAATCCCATCGCTGCGGATGCCTCAGACATCTTGCCATTCGTGCCGAGCGAGCGCACATCGTCGTATCCGGCGAAGCCGAAGTTCTGCATCCGGCGGATGTGATGCGCGAGATCGTCCGAGTTGGTCGCGACGGCACCGCCCTCAAAAGCATTTACGAATTTGGTCGCATGAAAACTGTAGACCTCCGCGTCCCCGAAATTTCCGATCATCGTGCCGTTGTTCGAGCAGCCGAACGCATGCGCCGCGTCAAACATCAGCTTCAGATCATGCGCTTCAGCTATCGCCTCAAGCCGCACGGTGTCGCAACTCCGCCCCCACAGGTGCACGCCAACAATACCGGTCATCTGCGGCGTGATGAGGGCTTCGACGGCCGACGGGTCCAGGTTGTGGGTGACCGGGTCCACCTCGCAGAATACCGGTGTAATGCCATTCCATCGCAGCGCATGTGCCGTAGCGACGAACGTGTACGACGGGACGATGACTTCGCCGCTGAGGCCGAGGGCGCGGACCACCAGCTCGAGGGCGACGGTGCCATTTGACAGCGCAATGCAGTGCTTCGCTCCAGTGATCGCCTCCAGTCGGGCCTCAAATTCCTGGACGAGCGGCCCACGATTGCTTAGCCACCGACGGTCGAACATTTCGTTGATCCGTCGAAGGAAGGCCTTCCGGTCCCCGATATTCGGGCGGCCGACGTGCAGCGGAGCATCGAACGCCGGGACATCCGAAAACAAACCCAGTTGAGACGCCTCTTTTTCGATCCGTGGGGTCGTAGCACGCTGAAGGGTACCGTACGGCGCTACGGGCGATACGGTCGGACCCGTCGCGCTGTCAGAGCCCTGCGGAGTACCGGAGGATGGTAGATGAGCCATGCTTTGGCCACCATTTGAGAGGAAAAGGCCGTCGGGCGATCGGTGTCGCCTACAGCGGGATTCGGAAACAAGTCTACGGTGCGCCTCACCTCGCCATCGCATCCTGCCCTCTCGTTCGACAGAGAGAAGCGGCGCATACCCCGTGCTCTTTTCCCAATCCGAACCGGTGGCATTCGGTGACCTTCTCGTCCGCACGGGACAGCTCCACGTCGATCATCGCCGCGCCCTTCTCCCGATATGTAGAACGTTATGGTTCCGTGGATGGCCCTTCTTTCTCCAGATGTCCCGATAAAGACGCGGTAATATTCCTCGGCGGCTGGCCAGCCCGTCTGTATCCTGCTAGACCCTTTGTCAAGCGGGTGTCGATGGGCGGCTCCACCGGTCCGCCCTGTAGTCCGCTCGCCATGTCCCGATTCGGTCTACCTCGCTACGGATTCTGAAACTCAACCATCGTGGGTACGCCCCTTCTTCGAAAAACCGCCCTCCGTCTGCTCCGGCCCCTCGGCACCACCCGGTGGTTAGGAACCGTTACGCGTGTCGACACGAGCCAACCACTCGTTGCACTGACGTTCGACGACGGACCGCACCCGGATTCGACGCCTCGCATCCTGGATGTGCTTGAACGCCACGATGCCCGCGCCACCTTTTTCGTCGTCGGCGCGTCTGCCGTGCGTCATCCCGGCGTGATCAAGGACATCATCGCCCGTGACCACGAGGTCGCCAATCACACGTGGACTCACGCGGCCTTCCGAACGCTTGCATCCCGGACGCGCCGTAACGAACTGACCCGATGCAGCGAACAGATCGGACCGGAAATGGCGCGTCTGTTTCGACCGCCGTGGGGCGACGCATCCCTCGCGGCCAGAGTCGATGTTCTTCGAGCGGGATATCGCGTCGTGGGCTGGGATGTTCACGTTCAAGACTGGCTCGACGTGTCTGCCGAGACCATCACCGACCGCCTGCGCCGCGACGTTCGGCCGGGTAGCATCGTTCTGCTTCACGACGCGCTTTACGCCCCCCGCCACGAGGACGAGGTCCAGCCCGATCGATCGGCTCTAATTGATGGATTAGACCGCTTTCTTGATACCGCGGATAACCTGCAGTTTGTATCCGTCTCGCATCTGCTCGAGGCCGGTCGGCCGGTGTACGAGCGACAGGGTTGGTGATGTACAAGTTGAGCCAATGAAGTCCTGTCTGAACGCTTCAGAACCCAACAGATAGCGAGACACACGTACACCGCGTCACTGCCCTCGGTGCAACCGGTGTCTCCTGAAATCTACCGTACCCGTTGGATTCGACATCTCCACTCTCTCCAGACGGTCATGCCTCGCATCCTACTTATCTCCTATCGATTCCCACCAGAAACCTATCCGCTCGCCATCGGACTCAAGGGCGTTGTCGACGGGTTACGGTCCGAGTACGACATTGACGTTATCACGGCCGCGCATCCCGGATATGCTCCTCCGAACGTGAGCGTTCACTACGTCCCCCCGACCACCCTCGACTTCGCCCCGCTCCGGAAACTGAAGCTTGCTTGGCTTGCTGACACGTTTACATGGCCGGACCGCTTCATTCCATGGGTCCTTCCGGCCTACAAAACGGCTGTGTTGTTGAGCGAACGTAGGGACTACGACGCCATCCTGACGTTCATGATGCCCTACTCCACGGGATTTGCGGGCATTCTGGCAAAGCGTGCAACGGGCCTTCCGTTGATCCTCAACTTCGATGATTCGCCTACATGCGTCGACCAGAATCCGTCGTTTTCTTCGCGCCTGCACTATGCAGCGACACGCTGGATGGAAAACACATACGTACGGTTGGCCGACACGTCAGTCTACGTCTCGGAGAGAAACATGGAACGCGTTCGTGAGAGACAGCCGTCCGAGCATCGTTCGAACCTCCACCTGATCCGATACGGGGCCACCTCGCAACCACCGGATGAACGCATCGCCCGGGAACAAGGGCGGCCCCTTTTAACCAAGGATGCGTTTAACATCGTCTACGTCGGCGGAATGGGCGGATGGGAAGACTTCCTGCCAGACGATTCTCCTTGGATCAAACGTGCGTACCGGTTTCTGACGACCGCACTACGGTACGACGTCACGGACGTCGACCATCGGCCTCATGGACCAGTATATCTTGGGCTGGCGGTCCGGCGCCTTGTTACGAACCACCCCGACTGGTCGGGCCGCATCCGGGTTCATTTTTTCGGCAACACGCCACCTCATCTCTCTGTGAACCGGATCCTGGAGTCGCATGGCATCCAGGACATCGTGTCCGTTCACGCACCGGTTGACCATGCCACGGCTCGGGCGCTCCAGGTGTCCGCTGACTGCCTGTTTATTTCTCTTCCCGCTCGAACGGACGGCGAACCCAGTAGCATTATCTCATCCAAAACGTACGAATACCTTCAGACGAACCGGCCGATTCTCGCGGCCCTGCCTGGCGGCGAGAACCGGTCGTACCTGGAAGGCCACCCCGGTGTCCACCTCACGCCTCCGTCGGATCCAGCGAGCATGGCCGATGCACTTGCCCCCCTCGTAGGCGACTGGATGGACGGCGGGCGGGAGGCCACCTCTGTAAACCGGTCGGCTGTGAGCGATGAACTCGGGAGCGACGTGCGTGCGGACGAGATTCGTCGGCTGATTCGATCTCTCACCGAATCCACCCGCCCTCTGCGCCGAAGGAGTATCGATAGCAATC
This sequence comes from Longibacter sp., assembly GCF_051155795.1. Taxonomy (NCBI): domain Bacteria; kingdom Pseudomonadati; phylum Rhodothermota; class Rhodothermia; order Rhodothermales; family Salisaetaceae; genus Longibacter; species Longibacter sp. The sequence continues at coordinate 12,628 of NZ_DAXETW010000160.1, read as the reverse complement.
GACAGGCTTACGCCTAATGCGTCGGACTGGCACGAGTGTAGGGGATCGGTACATCTACAATGGGAGCGGATCGCAGGCGGCAGGTCCACATCCGCGACCTGAGCACGCCGTCGGCCAATGATTGCCGTACTCCCTTCGTCTAGATGGTCTCGGACCACGTCATGACCGCCTTCCCGCGCGCTGTTCGGTACTTCGCTGTTCTGCTTGCCTCGCTGGTTACCCTCTTCGCGATGCCCGGAGACGGGCAGGCGCAACCGGGGCTGGGCGAAGGCGGCGAAGGTCTCATCATCGATTTCAGTCGGCCCGGCCAGCCAACCATGATCGTCTACTTATGGGGCGGCGTTGGCCGAACCGGTCTGTGGCGCGTCGAGCGCGACGTGGACCTCGTCGAGCTCCTCACGGCGGCTGGCGTTCCCAGCATCGGCGACAACCCCGCAGGCACACGGCGCCGGACGGTCCTGCGCATTTACCGAACAAACGACAACGATCGCCGCCAGATCTTCGAACAGCGCGTTGACGACATTCTTGCCGAAGGATCCACCTATCCACCGCTTCAGCCTCGAGACATAATCGAGATCGAGGTGCGGGAGCGACGGGCCATCGGTCTCCAGCTTATCGGCACCCTTGTCAGCACGGCCTCTACGGTTACCCTGCTTATCCTGAGACTGACAAGCGGTACGTAACGCCGGCTTTGTCCTCGAAGGAACCGGTCGTACCCTCAGGAGAAGCCGTACGTAGCGAAAACGCCCCCCGTGTGTGCGCCACAAGTTCGGTTGCGTCGGCTCATTCTCAGGCGCCCGACACGTCAAAGCCCCACTCGGTTTCCCCACCCTGGGTGTACGTTTCCGGTGTGGACGTCATTTTCGCTCCATCATGCGCGAATCTCTCGTCGCGCCTCTCGTCATCGATCCACCCTCCCCCCTCAATGAACGGCGCCTCCTCAAGTCAGAACCTTCGCCTTCTCGCACCCAGCTTTCGCCGGTACTGGCATTTCATCGCGCTGGCGATCCTACTGTCGTTCATCGCGGCGATCACGGAAGGATTCAGCGTAGGAATGCTGATTCCGTTTCTCCAGACGATCTCCGAAAGCGGGTCCACGTTTTCGACGGGGATCGAATGGGTCGACGTATACATGCTGGGCGTGGACGCCCCTCTCATCGAGCGCATGTACCGCATCTGCGGTGTGATTCTTATTGCAACGTGGCTTCGCGCCGTTGCGACCTACTTCGCGGGCGTGTATTCCACCGAGGCACGCGTTCGCATTATTGAGCACCTTCGGATGCGAGTGATCGACCAGCTTCAGGAGGTCGCCCTGTCGTTCTTTTCCAAGCGGCGTGGCGGCGACCTGTTGAACAGCATCCTGAACGAGATCAATCGGACGGCGACGGCTGTCATCGTCCTGTTCGATGCCATTGGACGGATTACGCTCCTGATTGCGTATATCAGCGTGATGGTATGGATCTCATGGGAACTGACCCTCCTTGTTGCGATTTTCTTCGGCTTGTTGGCTGTCTCGATTACCCGCCTCGTTCGCAATGTAAGCGAGTGCGGGGAGGAATTGTCCGAGTCGAGTTCCGGCTTTACCTCCACCATATCGGAGTATATCGATGGCGTCCGCACCGTCGTCGCCTACAACCGTCAGGACCGCGAGCGCAAGCGATTGAAGTCGGCCACGCAGCGATACGCGGATGCCGTCATCGAAGTCACGAAGCGTTCCCTCATCATCCAGCCGCTCTCGCAGGCCGTCATCAGCACGGTACTGATTCTCCTCATTGCGTATGCGGTCCAGGTCCACGTGATGAGCGGATCGCTTAGTATCGCGTTCCTGCTTACCTTCCTGTTTGCGATGTTTCGGATGATGCCGATCGCGCACTCCCTGAACGATCTGCGGGGCAAATGGGCAGCCAATGAGGCCGGCATGAAGCGTATTGCAGACCTGCTTCGCCGGGATGACAAACCGTACCTCGAGGACGGCGATCGCGTCGCGCCTCCTCTTCAACGGGCCATTACCTTTGACAACGTATCGTTTGGATACGATGACGACCAGACCGTGCTTCACACCCTGAATTTCGAAATCCCTCAGGGGCGCATGACGGCTCTTGTGGGAGGGTCCGGCGCCGGAAAGTCGACACTCGTCAAGCTCCTGCCCCGCTTCTACGACCCGGATGCAGGACGCATTTTATGGGACGGGACGGACCTCCGCGATTTCCAGGTGCGAACCGTCCGAGATCGAATCGCGATCGTCAGTCAGAACACGCACATCTTCAACGATACGGTTCGTGCAAATATCGCGTACGGTGCGCCGGATGCCAGCCTGACAGAGATTCGAATGGCCGCCGAGCAGGCCAATGCCCTGACCTTCATAGGAGAAATGGAGAACGGGTTCGATACCGTCCTCGGAGACCGTGGTGTGCGCCTTTCCGGAGGGCAACGGCAACGACTCTCCATTGCGAGGGCCCTGCTGAAGAACCCTGAAATCCTCATCCTCGACGAGGCCACCAGCGACCTCGACAGCGTCTCGGAGCGGCTCGTCCAGGAGTCGCTCGAGCAGCTCATGGAAGGGCGAACCGTGATAGCGATCGCACACCGTCTCTCGACGATCGAGAACGCAGACCGCGTGATCGTTCTCGAAGATGGAGAGGTGGTAGAGCAAGGCACATACGCCGACCTGATCCACGAACGCGGCCAGCTCTGGAAATACCACCGCGTGCAGTTCCACGCTGCCTGACCGCTCCGCCCCGTTCAGGCACCGAGCACCTGCCCAGCCGACCGGACCCCGCCGGCCTTCTTCCAGCGGATCGGTTGACCGAAGCGTGCAACGTCGGACTCCTCTCATTCGATCGAAACCCGTGCCACGCCTCCTGCTGATCTCGTATCGCTTTCCGCCGGAATCCTACCCGCTCGCGAATAGTCTTGCCGGTGTGGTCCGCCACCTTCAGACGGAGTGGGACGTCGACGTCGTCACGGCCGCCGAGGGTGCGATCTCCACGGGATCCGTACGCATCCATCACGTTCCCGGATGTGCGCAGGGACGGCTTTCCGAGGTACTGAGACAACTGCGCCTCGACAAACTTGATAACCTGATGACGTGGCCGGACCCGTACCGCGCATGGGTTGACCCCGCACTCGAGAAAGCGTCCAGCCTTGTGGACCGGCACCAACACGACGCAGCGATTGTCTTCATGATGCCCTTTTCCAGCGGGTTCGTGGGCACGGCGCTCAAGTCGCGGACCGGGATTCCTCTCGTCCTCAATCTGGATGATTCCCCAACGTGTTCGGACATGCATCCGGCCTATCCGTCGCGCTGGCACTACCGGCAATCGATTCGCTTGGAAGACATGTTCATCCGGGCCTCGGACCGGGTCATCTACGTGTCTGAACACAACCGGGACCGAGTTGCCGCTCGGCACCCCGCGTCATTCCGTGAGCGGCTCCGGGTCATTCGCTGCAGTGCCGATCCGCCCGACGTCGGGCCTTCTGCCATTCCGGTCTCAGGCGCGGGCACCGGTCGCGACGCGTCATCGGACGATGTCTTCCGGATCGTGTATACCGGCGCAATGACGGGCTGGTACGCGCTTGACCCGATGCCCCGCTCCCCCTCGAAACGGTTGTATCAGGCCTGGAATCGCATCGGTCAGCATCGTCTCACAACGCTCGATCGGAAAACGCACAGCCCGGTGTACATCGGTCAGGCAATCCAGCGTGTCCTCCGTCGCAATCCGACGTGGCGGGGTCGCGTCTATCTCGATGTGTTCGGAAATACATACCCCGACGACGTCACACAACGCGTGTTGGCCGACTATGGCGTATCGGATGTCGTGCGGCTCCACGGGCGCATCAAACCAGACGCGGTGCGGACCGAGACGTCATCGGCCGACCTGCTCTTCATGAGCCTTCCAGACCGGCTCGATGGTTCCCCCGGTGGACGTATCTCGCTGAAAACATACGAATACGCGCTGACCGACCGGCCGATTCTAGCCGCACTTCCGGATGGGGAAAATCGTTCGTTTCTGACCGCTGTCCCTGGCGTTCACCTGACCGGTCCGTCCGATTCTACGGCAATGGCAGACGTTATCGAGGATCTCGCGCACAGGACGTTCGACGGTGAAGACCTGTCGGTTTCGCGACCTAAGCTAAGGAAGCAGGTCTCCAGCGAGGCCCGCGCGCGAGCGATCTCGGACCTGTTGTTCGAGGTCGCGGTCGTTTCCGACGGAGATGCTGCCTTTTCTCCCGCCGCGTAATGCGGACGCCCTGACGTTTCGCTACCAGCCGCCAGCCCCTTATGCATCCCTCCACGAATTCCGGGCCTACCAAGGGTCCGATCTTCATCATCGGGGCCAACCGATCCGGAACGACGCTTCTCCGGCTGATGCTCAACGCCCACTCGCAGATTGCCGTCCCGGAAGAGCTCCTCTATTTTCGATCGGAGTACGCAGGTATACCGGTTGAAGACTGGAAAACGCCCGGTCTACCGGAGCAGGTGTTTCTTCAACTCGCCGGCGACGTCGTCGATAACGCTGTCACCCTGCATCCGCAACTCGACCGTGCACAGATGCTCGAGACGATCGCAGGCAGTCCCGATCGGTCCCTGCGGCTGCCTTACGAAACGGTTCTCGACCAGTGGGCGTCGCTTCAGGGCAAGACCCGATGGGGGGAAAAGACGCCCGGCAATCTCTTCTATGTCGACATCATCACCGAGATGTTTCCGGATGCGACGTTCCTATACGTCGTCCGAGACCCGCGGGCTGGCGTCGCGTCAATGCAGCGGGCTTCATTCTTCCCCGATGACGTCGTCTTCAACGCGCTTAGCCGCCGCAAGCACGCCACGGTTGGACCCGCCTTACTGAATCTCCATGTACACCCGGACCGGTGGACCACGGTCCGGTACGAGGACCTCGTCATGGAGCCGGAGGCCACGCTCAGAGCCATTTGCACCGTCATCGGAGAGCCGTACGAACCGGGAATGCTTCAGTATCATCGGGACGCCGAAACATATATGAAAAGCGACGCCGCGGACACGTTCAACGCGACGGCCACGCGTCCCGTGACCACACGGAAGGTAGACGCCTGGCGGGATTTCCTGACCCTCGACCAGATCGCTATCATCGAGAGGATCTGTGAGGAAGAGATGGACACCCACGGCTACCGACCACTCCGGCCGCAACGCACCATGGGAAGCCGAATCCGCACGGCTCTGGAGTCGAACCTCAAGGTCGCCTACTGGCACATCCAGAACTGGCGCCACCGCAATATCCGTCATTATACGGTGCGATCTCGAATCCTTGCGCGCTCTCGGAGTCGGCTCGCGGCTCTTCGATCGTTGTGGCGACGGGTGGGCCAGACGGAACCAGCGAACCCGTCAGGAGAACGCTCGCAGCCACCTCAAGCATCAGAAGTTGAAGAGACCGGCCCTACGGACAACGGCCCCCTCTCCGAGCCGCCGCAGGACGATGATCCAAAGGTTCGTCGCGGTGTCGCCAGAAACCGTCCAGGCGCCTCGCATCGACACGTACGTTGATCATGCGTCTACCTCTTCTCCCCTGCATGACTTATGCGCACGCTGTTTTGTAACTCCCCGTACGGAGCCGGGGGAATCGGGCAACACTTTGCTTACCTGGTCGAAGCCTCTCGGGCTGCTCATCAACTCGACGGATACTACGCACCGCAGGTGCGTCCGGGCGATCCCGTCGGGCAGCCATGTCCCAATCATACGTTTGGCCTATCAAGGTATACGCCGCTACGGTTTTTTCCAGCGTGGAAGAGCCACCTTGCAAACACCATGTTCGACCGACGTGTCGCTGCACGTTTGCGTGCTCCCGGTAACGCGGTAATGGGCTTCGCCGGGAAATCCCTGGACACCTTTACCCGGGCACGCGCACTCGGCGTTAATGTCCTCGAACTCGTCGCCGCCAACAGCCATGTCGAAAACGTTCGTACGTGCCATGAGCGGGCCGCTTCCGATACGGGCATTCAGGATTCGTGGTTAAACGGTGCCCAGGTACGAAGGACGCTCCGCGAGTATGATCTCGCCGATCGCATTTACGTCCACTCCGACTACGTTCGCGATTCGATGGTCGAGGCCGGGATTCCGGTCGAAAAGCTTGTACGGACGGAGCTGTTGATCGATCGACGATTTCAGCCCCCACCCGAACGCCCCCTTGATGATGCGTTCCGCATCGTCTACGTCGGTCGAGTCGACTTGACGAAGGGCATGGCACTATTACTCGACGCGTTCGAACGTGTCAACATCCCGGGCAAGTCGCTTACAATTGTCGGTGGGTGGTCGACGCGTGCCGTGCGTCGGTTCATCGAGCCGTATCTGCGCCGAAACCCGAGTATTCGCGTCGCGCCGGGCGATCCCCTACCTGCACTGCAACAGGCGGATGTTTTCGTTCATCCGACGTACGAGGATGGGTTCGGGTACGCACCGATGGAAGCGCTCGCCTGTGGCGTCCCCGTTGTCGTGACGGAGGATACGGGGATGAAAGAATACGTTCAGCACGGCGTCACCGGCTATGTGATACCAACGGGCAACCTCGGTACACTCTGTGAGCGCTTGCATCAGATTTACGCGTCGCCCCTGGCTTCCAATGCCTCATTTTTACCGGCGCATGTTTCCGGCGCGGCTGAAGACGCTCCACCGCTTCCTGTCGAAGCGGCCGCTCTTGCATCCTGACCGTGCGGCGGGTCGTCACCATCGGCCCGCCCTTCGACCTATCTTTTCCATCGTCTCTGAAATGAACCTTCCTGCAACCGTTGAAGAACGGGTCCAGCCGACCACAAAACCGGCGACGGACTCGTTTCCCCTGCGCGCGTATTTCGGGCACCACAAGTGCGCGACCGGCTGGCACGGCGGAACGATGCGCGAGATCGCCCTCCACATGGGCCTGAGATTTCGCATCGTGAATCAGGCGAAAGATTTCGCGGACCATGAGACATTAGGCGACTACGTACGATCCGAAGGGATCGACATCCTCTCCTACGCCAATGCAAATGCGAGTCATGCTGCCACCCTCCCCCTTTACCGTGGCGTCCACGTCGTGCGGGATCCACGCGATGTGCTCGTCTCCGCGTATTTCTCCCACCTGAAGACGCACGGCACCGAAGACTGGCCGGCTCTCATCGAACACCGTCAGCGGCTGCGCGCTCTTTCGAAGTCGGAGGGCTTGCTTGCCGAAATGGAGTTCAGTGCTCCGTTCTTCGACGACATGGCGACGTGGGACTACGACCAGCCGAACGTGCTGGAGCTTCAGATGGAGCAGGTGACCGCACGTCCCATTGAGGCGTTTCTCGAAATTGCCGGCTTCCTCGATATCCTGTCGACGTTCGACGGCGACTGGCTTGAGCGCACGCTGGATGAAAGCGTGTACTGGCTGAATCGCGTCAACCATCGGGGACGGCGCTTCATGCCGGGTCGGATCCCGATGTTTCCCGTCCCCAAACGGCGACGGCACTCGATTCCAGCAACGGTCGTCGCAGACATCATGCAAAAACGTACATTCGAACGTCTGACGGGTCGCAAACGGGGAGAGGAAAATGAAAACAGTCATCTCCGCAAAGGGGTGCCCGGCGACTGGGTAAACCACTTTGAGCCTGTCCATATCGCGACCTTCAAAGATCGCTACGGTGCGCTGGTCGAGAAGCTGGGATATGATACTGGCGCCAACTGGGACGCCGTCCGTTGATTTCGTTGACACTCGATCTTCCCTTCCCCCTACCGCTCATGCACGTCGCTCACTTCGCACCATCGATCTGGCGGCGGGGCGGGATCGCCTCCTACATCCGACGCCTGGGTGCAGCGCAGACCGCTCGCGGCGACACCGTGACGCACCTCAGTCTTGACCCTGATGATCGAGGCGCGCCTGACACGTACGTGCTCGATACGGATGCGGCTATCTCCTCTCTGGCCCGGCAGCTCGACGTGGATCTCGTCCATCTCCATAAGAGCGTTTCCGTTCTCCCGGCCATACCGACCGTGCGCACGATGCACGGCCATCAGGGCTCATGCCCGAGCGGGAGTCGATTCCTGGCCCGGACCGCGTCGCCATGCCATCGAACACCCGGCGCTGTGACCTGCCTTTGGGGGAAATCGGTAGACCGGTGCGGCAGCATCCGGCCGTCGCGTGTCGTTGCGGACTTCGAACGACTGCGGCGGGAAGTCGAGCAGGCGGATCAGATTCCAACTATGACGGTCAGCCGTTTCATCCGGCAGAAGATGCAAGAAGCCGGCTGCAATCCCCGACACCTGTTCGTCGTCGCTTCGCCGGCCCCAACGGTTGAACGAGTCGAGCCGCTTTCGCCTGATGCCGCGCGGTTTCTCTTTCTGGGACGGTTCGTTCCAGAGAAAGGCGTGATGTGGTTGCTACGGTCGTATGCCGAGATGGAAAGCACGGCTCATCTGGATCTTGCCGGAGAGGGCCCCCTCCTGCCGGACGTCCGAGCCTTCATCCGCCATCGAAATCTTGACGACCGAGTTACGTTGCACGGGTGGGTCGACGATGACGCGGTAGCCGCCCTCATGCGGAGCGCGCGTGCCGTCGTCTTTCCGTCGGTGTGGCACGAACCTGCGGGACTGGTTAGCCTCGAGGCAGCGGCGCATGCTCGCCCGCTGATCGCCAGTCGAACGGGTGGTATCCCAGAATACGCCCGTCCGGAATATGCCATCCGCATTTCCCCAAACGACCAGAGCGCGTTGACTGCGGCCCTCGACGATCTTGCCTCAGACCCGGATCGAGCCCGCAAAATGGGAGAGGCCGGACGTACCCTCGCTCTCGGCGCATTCGGAATGGACCGGTTCCTTACCCGGATTGATGCCGTTTATCGACGGGCTCTTCAATCCGATGTCGGCATCCCTGCGCCCCTTGAAACGTGATGGCGAGAACCCACTCGCGATCATCCACTCCTCCCTCCCGTCCGTCCGTCCGAGCATACGATGTCTACGTCGACAGTGACAGCAGATTCTCTCCAAAAACGGGGTCCATCGACCGGATTCGAACCGGAAACCGTTCCGTACGGCGTCGTACTGGGCTGTCCTCGGTCCGGGACGACGTTTCTGTCGCGTGTTCTGAACACGATCCCGGAGTTTGAATCGATTACCGGCACACTACTGCCGGTTGCCATCCCCCACGTCGTGCATCGCGATCTACCGAACGACGTCTATGATGCCCTGACCGTCGGATTCGAGCGTGCGCTGGACGCCTACATCCACTCAGGGCGCTACCACAATCGGGCGATGGCGGTCAAGAAATGGCTCGACGTCCCATCCGGCGTGGGCGACCTTTACCGTGCACTGACCGGTCCGCGTCCGTTACCTACCCGCCTAATATACAAGGAGCCCTTCCTAAGTATGGCCCCGCAGTTCGTCCTCGATGCCCTCCCGGACGCCCGAATCGTTTACATCTACCGGGACGGGCGCGATGTCGCGAACTCCCTCGTCCGGACCTATGACGTGCTCACCGATGAGCGCCTGACGCACCTCCGCGGCTCCGAAATGCGCCTCGGACGGCCATATGATCATCGGTATGTGCCTTGGTGGGTCGAGCCGGGGGACGAAAACGCGTTTATGGACGCAACGCCGTATGGACGAGCCATCTGGATGTGGACCTTCGTCATGGAAACGTGCGATTCCGTGTTCAACCGGCCGGACGTGAAGGCGACGGAGAACGTACTGTTCGTCCGCTATGAATCGTTTGTGAGCACACCCCGCGAAGTTGGTCACGACATTGTAGAGCACCTCGGTGGACAGCCGACGCGGGCAACCAAACGCTTCCTCTCAAACGCCCACACATCTTCTATCGGCAAGCACGAGTCACGAGAAAGCCGTGAGGTCGATCAGGCGGAGGCGATCGCTGCCGATATGTTGAAGCAATATGGCTATTTATAGCAGCTTGATACTGGCTTGGCGAATACTCCCTGGCAATCATAGGTCGGGCAATCGCCACGGGGGACATCACCGTATCGGTGCCTCTCTTCATCCGGTTAGACGAGTTGGGGGTAGCCTAAAGTACCGGTTATCAACGGCCCGTGTGGCGTACACTACCAACCCCATAGCCCCCGACTTCGCCATGCGTATTGACATCCTTTTCCCGGTGCTGCCGCCAACGCTTGACGGCATCGGCGACCACACGGTACAGATCGCACGCCGGATCGCCCGGACGGACCGCGTGCGCGTCCTCACGGCTCAATCCGACCCGGCGCCGATTCCCGGCGTGGAGATCATTCCATCGTTTTCCATTTCCCCTCCGTGGGGTATTCGGTCCGTTGCGGATGCGATTCTCTCTGACGCGCCGGACTGGCTGATTGTCCAGTTTAACCAGTTCAGTTACGGACGATGGGGGCTCAACCCCTTCCTTCCACTCACGCTCCGGCGCATCCGACGGGAGGCGCCTTCGGTCCGCATCGCGTGGATGGCTCACGAAGACTTCGTGCCGGCCTCGTCTCCGAAGTTTGCCCTCATGCGGCTGTGGCAAAAGGCCCAGTTCCTCGCCCTTGGCCGAGCATCCGATGCCATCTTCTTTTCGATCGACCCGTGGGTGAACAAATACGGTCCGTGGTTTCCAGATACACCGACGCACCACAACCCGATCGGCAGCAATATGCCGTACCTTAAGGCAGATGCCTCCGTCGTCCGGGCCAAGCATGACATTTCGAAGGATGCTTTCGTGCTCGGATTTTTCGGTACGCTCCGGGCACGATTGATCGGCCATATGAAGGCCGCCATGGACGGCATGCGCACGGCAGCACGGGCAGATGGCAAACCCGATCCGGTGTTGCTTTCCGTCGGCCCCGACGGTGCAGACCTGAAGGCGCGACTGCCGGGTCACCGGGTGATCGACGCCGGGCGACTCCCTGCAGAAGACGTTTCTCGTCACCTGCAGGCGATGAACCTGCACTTGACGCCTTTCATCGACGGGGTGTCGACCCGCCGGGGCTCGTTCATGGCGGGACTCCAACACGGCGTCCCGACGCTTGGGACCCACGGACCGCTGACGGATGAGATTCTCATGCGCGCGGAAGGGGACGCGCTGCGTCTGTGTTCGATCGATGATCCGTCGGCCTACGGTCACGCTGCAGTCGCTCTCTTTGGCGCACAGGACCTACGGCAACGTCTGGGAGAATCTGGGCAACGCCTCTACCGATGCCACTTCGATTTCGACGTAAGTGTTGACCTCATGCTGTCCCACCTGCGCGACCCGACCGTCGAGGGACCGGCGCGGGCCGACCTCGTCGTCTCACCCGCATAAGCGGTCGCGGGATGCCCTTTTTCACGCTTCTATTCGCACCAACGCATCATGCGTATTGCTCTCCTTATGCCGATCGGCCACGCGCGCGGCGGAGCCGAACGGCTATTCCAACATCTACTTGACGAGTTACCCGACTCGTCCCTCGACGCCCACGTGGTCTTGTTCGAGGAGGGCGATATCGCAGATAAAGCCCGTGCTGCCGGCTTGACCCTAACGGTACTTCCTACGGGTCGACTTCGGCAGGTACGCTCCGCCGTGCGCGTTGTGACGTCGCTCACGGACCTTCTCATCGCCTCTGACATCGATCTCGTTGTTAGCTGGATGACGAAGGCTCATCTGTACGGTGGGCCGGCTGCGCGACGAGCCGGCATCCCAGCGGTCTGGTATCAGCACGGTGTACCGGATCGGTTCGACCTCGTGACACGACTCGCAACGCTCCTCCCCGCAGAAGGAATTCTCGCATGCTCCGAGCCGATTCGTAACGCACAGGCGTTGCTTATGCCTCGCCGCCCGGTGCACACGGTCGAGCCGTGTGTCGACCTCGACCGATTCGACCCCGCGCTACTCCCTTCGCCATCGGAGGCCCGACGCGAGCTCGACCTTCCGGAAAAGGGCCCACTCTTCGGCATATTTGGTCGCATGCAGGCATGGAAGGGGATCCATGTGTTCGTCGAGGCCATGGCGCACGTTCGGGAGATCGAGCCGTCGGCGCATGGTGTCATTGTCGGCGGAGAACATCCGCTGGAGGCCGGCTACACGGCCAGAATCGACCGTCAGATTCGTCGCCTCGGGTTAGAGGGGCACGTTCGTCGCGTTGGATTTCAGAGCAACGTCCCAACCTGGATGCAGGCGATGGATGTGATCGTTCACGCATCCGATTACGAGCCGTTCGGGATGGTCATCATCGAGGCCATGGCCATCGGGAAACCGGTCATCGCCGGAGCGGAAGGCGGCCCAGCGACCATCATTACCGATGGGGTCAATGGACTCCTCTCGCCATACGGGGACGCGGTTGCCCTTGCGGATCGGATGATTTCGCTTGTCAGGGAGCGTAGCCGAACTGATGCCATCGCCGCTGCTGCACAGCAGCGGGCTCGGGACTTCTCGCAGAACGCGTTCCTGCGTCGGTTCGAGGATGCGTTGCATGCGATCGTACCAGCTCCCCGTCGTTCACCGGTCGCCCCGCCCGTAAGCGTATGAAGCGTCGCCTCCCCACATCATCCCGATCCGGCTTGCTATCAATCGGCCGCGACACCCGCATTAACCTGATGCTCGGGCTCCTGCTGTTGATTGCAGCAGCGGGCGTGGTCGGACTGATCCATGTGGGTCAGATTCGTCTCGCCATCGCGGGAGTCATCCTGGGCATCATCATGTCCCTGTCGATG